>JAQBPS010000554.1 GCA_028287415.1 Bacillota bacterium
ACGATGCCGGTCAGCAGGTGGTCGCTGGCGACCGCCCGGTTCGGCGTGCGCTGCCGAGCCCGCTCCGTACGGTTGGCCTGGGCCAGCTGAAACTGTTCGGCATCGAGAATGTGCGGCACGTGCGCACTTTCGATGACCGTGGGGGCGGCGCCCGGGCTTTTTCGTACAGCGTCGCGCCCCCGCTCCTGAACCCGCTGCACCCGCCCGTAGGTCAACCGCCCCACGTACAATGGGTTCCGCAAGATCTCGGTCACCGTTTGCGCGCTGAACGGCCGGCCCTCACGGAACCGCACGCCGTCATGCGCAAGCTGGACCGCAATGCGCTTGTAGCCCAGGCCCTGGTTGTACAGGCCGTAGATCCGGCGCACCACCGCCGCCTCCTCCGGCACGAGGGTGAAGCTGCCGGCTGTATCGCCCGTGCGCAGGCCATATGGGGGGCGGAACCCGGGGTTCTTGCCCTCCTGGAGCCGTCTCATCCGCCCGGACCAGGTCCGCTCCTTGATCACAATGCGCTCCCACTCGGCAAAGCTGACCAGGGTGTAGAAAAACATTTTGCCCTGCTGGGTGGTCGTGTCGATCGCCTCCCGGGCGCTCTTCACATGGCACACGCCCTCCCACTCACGCAGGACGAGGTTCACCGTGTCCACCACGTTGCGGGAGAGCCGGTCGATCTTGAAGACGACCACGCAGTCGGCAAGCCCCTGCCGCACCGCCTCCCTGAGCCTGGTCAGCGCCGGGCGGTCCAGGCTGCCGCCGGAGTAGCCATCATCGATGAAGATGAGATCAGTGTTGTACTGCCACCCCTGGCTCAGGGCGTAATGGCGGCAGCCCTCGGTCTGCACCTCCAGCGTGGTGCCATCGCCCTGGTCATCCGTGGACCAGCGGATATAGATAGCGACACGGTCGGGGCGGATTTCGCTCTGAACCATGGGCGTCCCTCTTTCGTATCGCCTGGTGATGCTTTACTGATTTTACCAGAAGCAGCACTTGGATACCAGATATTAACATGTCCCTGAGTGCCAGCACGTCAGCTGGGGTACCCGGTCGGCGCGCACCAAGAAATAGCCCGGAGCGACGCTCCGGGCTATCGCATGCGCATGCTATACTGAAGAGGTTGCGACGGTCACGGAAGCGAAGTCTCAGGGGATGGGATCCGGATCGGGACGAGGAGGATATAAGTGCGTACCTATGACATCATCTATAAGAAGCGCATGGGCCAGGAACTGACCCATGAGGAGATCGATAACCTGGTCCAGGGCTTCACCCGCGGCGAGGTGGCCGATTACCAGATGGCCGCCTGGGCTATGGCGGTCTGCCTCCAGGGCATGACCGCCCGGGAGACGGCGGACCTGACCATGGCGATGGCCCGGTCCGGCGACATGATCGACCTGTCGGCCATCCGCGGCACCAAAGTGGACAAGCACAGCACCGGCGGCGTGGGCGACAAGGTCTCGCTGGTGCTGGTGCCCCTGGTGGCCGCCTGCGGCGCGCCCGTGGCGAAAATGTCCGGGCGGGGCCTCGGCCATACCGGCGGGACCCTCGATAAGCTGGAGTCGGTGCCGGGCCTGCGGGTGGAGCGGTCATCGCAGGAGTTCATCGATCAGGTGAATAAGATCGGCTGCGCGGTGGTGGGCCAGACCGGCAACCTGGTGCCTGCGGACAAAAAGCTCTACGCCCTGCGCGACGTGACGGCCACGGTCGACTCGATCCCGCTGATCGCTTCATCGATCATGTCGAAGAAGATCGCCGGCGGTGCGGATGCGATCGTGCTCGACGTGAAAACTGGGTCGGGCGCCTTCATGAAGAGCCTGGATGACTCCTTCCGCCTCGCCCAGGCCATGGTCGACATTGGCCGGGAGGTGGGGCGCGAGGTGGCGGCCTTCGTCTCCGACATGGACCAGCCCCTGGGCTGGGCGGTGGGCAACGCCATGGAGGTGTCGGAGGCGATCGAAACGCTGCGCGGCTTCGGCCCGCAGGACCTGGAGGAGGTCTGCCTCGCCCTCGGCGCCCAGATGCTGCGGCTGGCGGGGGTGGCTCCTGACGCTGCGGCTGCCCGCAAGCAGTTGCTGCGAGCCCTGCGGGCCGGCCACGGCCTGAACAAGCTGATCGAGATGGTGGAGGCACAGGGCGGCGATGTGAACTACATCCGTCAGCCTGTCTCCCTGCCCCGGGCGGCGCACATCGTGCGGCTGGCGGCGCCCGAGGCGGGCTACGTGCAGCATATCGAGGCGCTGGAGGTCGGCGTGGCGGCCGCCATGCTCGGCGCCGGCCGCGAGACGAAGGACTCCGTGCTCGACCTGGGCGTGGGCGTGCTCCTGCGCAAAAAGGTGGGCGACCAGGTCGACCGTGGCGACACGCTTGCGGAAATCCACGTGAACGATGAGAGCCGTCTCGCCGAGGTGCAGGAGCGATTGTTGGGAGCCTATCGCATCGGGGCTGAGGCGGTTCCCAAGCACCTGCTGATGTATGGCCTGGTGACCGAGGCGGGGGTTGAGCGGTTCTAACCAGTTTAAGATTTTATATGGCCACGGGTTACACGGATTTATGGGAAACACAGATAATGAAAAATATATATTCCGTCCCGTAATCTGTGTTTGGACTAAAATCCGCGTAATCCGTGCAATCCGTGGCTATAAAATGCACGGAATCCGGAGGTGGCCGCACACTTGCACCCATTCGCTGAAAGGTTTCCCCGCCTGTGGGCCTTCCTCGAGTCCGTCTCGGTGCTGGTCCTGGGCGGGCTGCTCTTCTGGCTCTCCTCCATCGTTCTGGTGACGATGCCGGCGGCGATCGTCGGCCTCTATGCCGCCGTGGGCTCGCTGCTGCGCCCCATGGCGGGCGCCCCGTTCACGCGCTTCTGGCGCGCCTTCCTGGGGACGTTCGGCACCGCCCTCCTGCTCGGCCTGCTTGACCTGCTCCTCGGCGTGATCGTCTACGTTGACATGCGGGTCTTCTGGTCGATGGGCACCCTGCTGACCCGCGGCCTTGCCCTGCTGATGGGTTCGGTCGCGCTGATGGCGATCATGGCCAACCTGTTCGCCTGGCCCCTGCTCGCCTTCTATCCGCAGCGCCTGGGCAAGCTGCTCAAGCGCTCCTTCCTGCTGTCAGCGGCCCACCCGTTCCTCGCCCTTGGCGGCGTGGTGGCATCGCTGGTGCTTCTGCTGCTGATGTTCACACTCCCGCCACGGCTGCTGGGACTGGCCGTGATCCTGGGCCCCGGCCTTCTGGCCACAGTCGCCGGCGCCATCGCCTGGCAGGCCATGAAACGCTACGCCGACCCCGACGACGAAGAGTTGGCTGAATGACACAAGCCCGGCGCCCTCACCAGAGGGACGCCGGGCTCTTTTATATCATCACGCGTAGCGGGCCACAAAGCTGGCGATGCGCTTCAACGCCTCCGTCAGGTTCGCCGTGGATGAGGCGTACGCGCACCGGATATGGCCCTTTCCGCTCTCGCCGAACGCCGACCCCGGCACCACCGCCACCTTCTCCTCCTCCAGCAGCCGGTAGGCGAACTCCTCGTCGCTCAAGCCCGTCGGCGTGATCGACGGGAAGATGTA
>JAQBPS010000637.1 GCA_028287415.1 Bacillota bacterium
GCTGGCTCCGTTCACTGTCCATCATCGCCTCCTCATTCCGGCGAAGGTTCTGTAATCGTATTAATTCATCATGTTTAATATTATCCCTTTATTATGCGAGGTTTGACTTTGGTTATTGGGCACGAAGTGGGACGTGACATGCTACGCCCCGAGCCCCGATTAACGATCTCGCCGGAGTCCCTGTGGCTGGCTCGCTTGGGCCTGACAAGCCAGGGCAAGCGCGTCGAGTGCGTTTTCGAGGGCAAGAAGAAGGGCAGCACACATGTGCTGCCCTCACCGCGCACCTCACCTACTCGCCCCGGAAAACTGGCCGGCGCTTCTCGAAGTGGGCGCTGATCCCTTCCGCATAGTCCCGGGTAGCCTCCAGGGGCCGGCGCAGGGCGTCGTTGAGCGCCCCGGCCGCATCAAAGCTCAGATCTGCGCCCACGTTGATGAGCTGCTTGACCGCCGCCACCCCGAGCGGGCTGGTGGTCTTGATCTGCTCAGCGATGGCATAGGCCCGATCGAGCAGTTCAGACCTGGGCACCACCCATTCCACCAGACCGATTTGAAGAGCCTCCCGGGCATCAACCCGCCGCGCCGTGAAGAACAGGTCCTTGGCGCGGGCGCGGCCGATCAAACGGGGTAATATGACCCCGGCGCCCGCACCGGGGTAGGCCCCCAGGGTCATCTCCGGCCAGCCAAAGACCGCATCTTCAGCCGCCACCCGCATGTCGCAGAACAGCGCCAGCTCAAACCCGCCCCCCAGACACCAGCCGCCGATGGCGGCGATCGACGGCTGGGGCATGCGCATCAGCAGCTGGTTCACCCGCCAGCCCATCCGGCTCTGAGCCCACTTCTGCTCCGGGTTCATATCCCGGCGTTCCTTGAGGTCGTTGCCGGCGCAAAAAGCCCGCTCCCCGGCCCCGGTTATGATCACCGCCCGCACGTCGCGGCGGGAGGCAATGCGCTCCAGTTCGGGAGTTAGCTCCTCGAACAGCTTCACGGACATGGCGTTCAGGGCCTCGGGCCGGTTGAGCGTGAGGAGGGTCACGCCATCCCCGGTTTCGCTGAGCAACAAAGGCATGGGCTCTCCTCCTAAGTTTCGTCCGCACAGATTCCGATCGCCCCTGACCTTTGAAGCGCCTGCACATCCTCCGGGCGCATGCCGAGCCGTTCCCGGAGAATATCCGCGGTGTGCTCACCCAGTGCAGGCGGCGCCCGCCGCACCCCCACTTCGGAATCCAGCGGCACGGGAAACCTGATCTGGTTGAGCACCCTCCCCTGCCGGTCCTGCACCTGCTGGAACAGGCCCCGTTCGCTGAATTGGGGAGTGCTCATGGCCTCCGCAACGGAGTTTACCGGCGAATAGGGGACGTCGCTTCCCTTTAACAGCTCGAGCCACTCGCTCCGGGTACGTGCCTTGAAGGTCGCTTGCAACTGTGCGAGCAGCTCGCTACGGTGCTCCAGGCGAGCGGCGTTGTCCGCGTAACGGGGATCAGCGAGCCATTCCAGCTTGCCAATTGCCCGGCACAGGTTCTGCCAGAGCTTCTCCTCCTGCGCCGCGATCGCAATGTACTCGCCATCGCTGGTCTCAAAGAAATCGTTCGCCGTCGCTACCAGCCCGTACGCATTCGGGTCAGGGAGCCCTTCGCCCAGCGCCCATTCCGGCAGCCGCACACTCGTCCAGGCGAGCAGCGCATCCGCCATCGACACATCCAGATACCGGCCTTCTCCCGTCTGCTCGGCGCCCCGGATCGCTGAGACGATCGTGAACGCAGCAAACATGGCAGCTGTCAGATCAGCTATGGGCAGCCCGGGTCGGACGGGCCTGCCCTGCCTGTCCTTCGCCATGCTGAGCACGCCCGTAAGCGCCATGTTCAGGTCATGCCCCACGATCTCCCTGAGCGGACCGGTCTGCCCGAATGCAGCGATACTGCAGTAGACAACGGACGGGTTGACGGCCTTCACGCGATCGTAAGCAATGCCCAGGCGCTCGGCGACACCGGGCCTGTACGCTTCAACGACGGCATGGGCCGTCCGGGCCAGCCCGAAGAAAACGTCCAGTGCCTCCGGCTTCTTCAGGTCCAGTGCGATGCTGCGCTTGTTGCGATTGACGGTTTCGAACATGCCACGGCCCAGGTGCCGGAACGGGTCGCCGGTGCCGGGACGTTCCACCTTGATCACATCGGCACCCAGGTCGGCGAGCAGCATCGTGGCATAGGGACCGGGGAGGGTCTGGGAAACATCCAGGATCGTGATGCCGGTCAGCGGCAGCATAACGCATTCTCCTTTGGCTCACGCCCCCCGGTCACTTCAGGCCCGTCATCTGGTTCCAGAACTTGTTAAACTCCTCATGTCGTGCGGCGGAGGCGTAGTCCTCCATGTTCTGCGGTGTGAGGAGCTTGAGGTCCGTAAGCTTGGGCAGTTCCTTGATGGTCACGTCCGCCCGGGCCGAATAGGAGCCCTGAATGTCGTTCCAGAGCTGCTGGCCCTCCTGGGACAGGAACCAGTCGATGAACAGCTTGGCGGCGTTGGGTCGCTTGGTACCCGCCATGATGCCAACCATCTGAAGGCTGCTCGGTACGCCCTCGGGCGGGAAGACCATCTCGAGCGGCTGGTTCTGGCGAATGGCCTTCGTGTACTGGAAGATGCTGACGTTGCCGCCAATCTTGGTGTCACCGTTCATGATGTCCTGCACTAACTGGGTGGAGGAGTTATAAGCTTTGGGCTGGTTCAGTGCCAGCTTGTCGAAGTAATCCTTCGGCAGTACGTCCCGCAGCAGATACCACTGTGCGTACTGGGTGCCGGCTGCGGCTTCCCGCATGCCGAGCTGGCCCTTCCACTTGGGATCGAGCAGGTCAGCCCAGGTCTTGGGCGCCTGATCCTTGCTGACAACCTTGGGGTTGTACATGATCGGACCAACGTTGATGTAGTAAGTGGTGTAGAAGCCCTCCGGGCTGCTCTTGAACTTCGGGTCATACGCCTTCATCTCCGGCGACACGTACTGCATCAGCCGGCCCTTTTTCGTCTGGTCGTACATGATGCCCGGATCGGATATCCACCAGACGTCCATGTCGCTGGTCCCTGCCTTCAGCTCGGTCTCAAGCTTGGGCAGGGCGGAGCCAGGCAGCAGCCGCTGGGACTCAACCTGGATCCCAAACTTCTCCGTGAACTTCTGGAGGAACTGGACCACATCGGCCTCCTGGTCCGGATGCCAGATGACAAGCTTGCCTTCCTTCTTGGCCGCGTCCAGGTTCGGAGCCTGCCCACCCGTCTGGTTCTGCCCCGGTGCGACAGCCTGGCCGCCCACCGGCCCCGGGGCAGGCGCCGGCGTTGTCTGGCTCCCGGCGCAAGCCGCGAGCACCGTGGTCAAACCCAACACCATGGCAACGCTCATGAGCGAGCGAAGCGATTTTCCGGAGCGGAGCTGCGGGGCCTGTTGCGACTGCTTCCCGTTCACTGCTCTCCCACCCCTCAGCTAAAATCTTGCTACATCTGGCGCCGATACTCCGCCGGATTGATCCGGATATCCAACACGGTCGGACCGCCTCTGCGCAGCGCATCAGCGAGGGCGGCGCGCAGGTCTGCCAGCGACTCCACCCTCGCGCCTTCCGCCCCCATCGCCCGGCCGATTGCGGCGTAATCGGCCCCGGAGAAATCCGTACCCACTGCGTGGTAAGAATGTTTCTCCTGCTTGAGCTTGATCAGGGCCAGCTCCTGATCATTAAGGACGCAGAACACCACCCCCAGTCCAAGCCGAACGGCTGTCTCCACCTCATGCA
>JAQBPS010000565.1 GCA_028287415.1 Bacillota bacterium
GCGATGCCGGGCAGGGTTTGGGGGTCTGCGCCGCCACGCCACTATGAAAGATGTGGGTACAGGGAAGAACACCGTGGGGGGGCTGCAGCATGTATGCAGTGGAACCGCATGTTCACCCAGCCAGCAGCGGGCAGCAATACCTGCTGACCCGCCGCACCCAGCCAGCAGCGTGGACAAAAACAGCGGTCCGGGGAGCACAACTCCCCGGACCGCTGTTTTCGCGCCTTCACGGCTTCACCGCCACCAGAATGACCCGGCGCTTGAGGAACACCAGCCCGCGCTCCCCCCGCCGCACCACCTGCCCGGCCACACCCGGCGGCGCCGACACCGCCAGCTCCTCCGCCCGCTGCGCCTCCGGCCCATCCGCCGCGACCGGCGAGAGCCAGGTGCTCCAAGGCATATCCTCCGCGGTGATCTCCAGGTGCTCAACGGCGAGCCCTGCCGCCACGGCCACCGCCCGCCACTCACCCGGGCTGAGCGCCCGGCAGTGCGACCCATCCCGCGCAATCTCCAGATCGTTGAACAGCGTCCCCGCCTCAGGCTCATTAGGCACCGTCATGTCGACAATCCCCAGCCGGCCCCCGGGCCGCAGCACCCGCGCCATCTCCCCGACCGCCCGCGGCACGTCCGGGAAGTGGTGAGCCGCCCGACGGCACGTGACGATGTCAAACGTATCGGCGTCAAACGGCATCTGTTCGACATCGCCAAGGACGAAGCGCGCATTGCCAACCCCGCGGGCATGTGCCTGGGCCTGAAACTCCTGCGCCATCTCCGGCGTGAGGTCGAGGCCCGTCACCGCCGCCACCAGCGGTGCGATGGCGAAGGCGGTGTTGCCCGTGGCGGTTGCCACATCCAGCAAGGACTCTTGCCCGGTCAGCCCCAGCAGTCGAATCAGCAGATCCAGGTCGGGCCCGCTGCGGTGCCCGACGCTTGTGGTGTACGCCGCGGCATGCTTACCGAAAAACTCCTGAACCTGCTGCTTCTTCTCCATGTGCCCTCCACTTAGCGCTTGACGATTTGAAATGCGTCGGCAATCACGTAGCCGGCCCCGCTGGTCCATCGGCTGACCGCAATGATCTCAGAGTCGCCGCCCAGCAGCCGGTACGTGCCCAGCGACACCCATGTGCCGCCGTTGATCTGCTGATTGACCGTCCTGGTGACAGCGGTCGTGCCCACCCAGTTGGTGTTCGCCTGCGAGATCACGACCGGCGTCGAAGCGTTGTACCCGCTGTTGGCCGGGTACCACATATAGACCTCGTAGTTGCCGTTGCTGGGAATGTTCACCTTGTAATAGGCGGCATCGCTGGCGGCCACCGGGTTCGCATAGGCGTAGTCCCCACCGTACCGCTGGCTGCTGTACGAGGACAAGGCCCAGTTGGCGCTGGCCCGGAACCGGCCTGCCGTGGTATTGTCAACCACCGTGGACCAGGTCGGATTGACCAGGCTCATATAATAGTTCCAGTCCCAGCAGGGCCCGGGGTCCGTGTGCGTCGATCCCGGCACCTCAATGTGGCCGATGATGTGGTTGCGGTCCTTCGGAATTCCGTACTTGTCGGTGATGCTGCGGGTCAGGGCCGCACTGGCCCGGTACATGGCGTCCGTGAACCACGTGCAGTCGCTGATATAGCCCTCGTGCTCAATGCCGACGGACTGCGTGTTGTATGACCAGTTCCCCGCGTGCCACGCAACATCCTTCTCCCGGACGGTCTGGGTGATCTGGCCGTCGCTGGAGCGGACCACATAGTGCGCGCTCACCTGGGCGCTCGGGTTCTGGAACCAGTTGATGGCGCTCGCATAGGAGCCCTGGGTGACATGGATGATCACGTAGTTGATCGGGTACTCGGTCGGCCGGTTGGCGACCGTGTAGTTCGAGGTGGAGGCGGGGGCCCACAGCGCCGGCCCATAGTCCGTCGACATGATCGATGCGCTGCCGCGATCGGCGTAGCGGCCCTGGTCCGGCGTGACCGGCTGGGCCTCGAGCCGTACGTCCTCGCCCTGCCGCCCGATGTCGATGCCCTGGTTAATGAACGTGTAGACCTGAAGTGCATACTCCCTGGCGACAGCGTCGTCCTGCGAGTGGCTGTAGCGGGCCAGGCCGGTGAACCAGCCGTCCAGCCCGGTGGGGAGATTGCCCTCGTTCTCAGCCCGGGCATAGCTGGCGAGCACCGCTGCGCCGCCCAGGATATTGCTCGCGGTGTCAGACTTGAGGCGGTCCACGCTCACATGGGTGAGGGCGGCGGCCTCCTCAAGCGAGTGATTGGCCGGGTTCGAGGCGAGGTGCATCACACCGTAGCCGTTGTCCACGCTGGGCTGTCCACCGTGCGCGTCGATACGGGTCTCGGCATAGGAGAGCGCGACCAGGATCTCGACCGGCACGCCCGATTGTTTGGCGGCCTTCTCAAACAGCTTCCCGATGCGGCCGCCCAGCTTGTTGCCGCGGTCGAACTCCTCCTTGCCCCCGGCCAGGGCGACGGAGGAGAGCAGGAGCAGGAGGGAGAAAATCAGCGCAAACGGGCGGACCCACTGCCTTGTGCGCATGGTGGAACCTCCTTGCTAATGGTGCAGGGTTTGCAAGCGAGAGGGAGATCTTGATGCACCTGCGGAGCCTCAAACGGGTGCGGGGCGAGGTGTCGCTCTACGACCCGATCGGCGTCGATCGCGAGGGCAACGAGATTACGCTGGTCGATGTTCGCAAAAGACCCCGCCGGCAGCGTTGGCGCTGCCTGGCGGGGTCATGTGTGCTAGTTGACCGCCTTCTGGGCGTTGATCATCCGCGGGATCTCGGAGGAGTTGGTAGCGTTGGTGTAGTTGGAGCTGGTCAGGCGGTTGCGCACGTCAGCCTGGGTCCGGCCCTGCGAGAACAGGAGGCCGGCGAGGCCTGCCACGTGCGGGGTCGCCATGGAGGTGCCGCTGATGGTGTTGTAGCCGGTGCCCAGCCAGGTAGAGATGATGCTCACGCCCGGGGCGGACGTGTCTACCCAGGTGCCGTAGTTGGAGAAGCTGGCCCGGTACAGGTTCTGGTCGACGGCCGCAACGGCGACGCACGCTGAGTAGTAGGCCGGGTAGCTGGCGGCGGAGGTGTTGGAGTTACCGGCGGCGCAGGCGAGCAGGACGCCCTTGCCGTTGGCATAGTTGACGGCGTCGCTCAGAGCGGTGGTACCGGCGGTGCCGCCGAGGGAGAGGTTGATGACCTTGGCGCCCTTGTCGGCGGCGTAACGGATGCCGCTGGCGATGGCGCTGTAGCTGCCGCTGCCGGCGGAATCAAGCACCTTGACGGGCAGCAGCTGGCAGTTGGGGCACATGCCCGCCACGCCGACACCGTTGCCGGTCTTGGCGGCGGCGGTACCCGCCGTGTGGCTGCCGTGGCCGTTGTCGTCATTGGCGTTCGTGGTGTTGTTGACGTAGTTGTAGCCGTCGGTCCGCACCTTGCCGGAGAGGTCCGGGTGGCCCGAGTTGATGCCGGTATCAACGATAGCGATGGTTACGCCGGTGGAGCCCTTGGTCACGTCCCACGCGAGGTCAGCGTAGACCTGGTAGGGGCCCCACTGCTGGGACCAGTACGGGTCGTTGGGCACCCAGTCAGCGTGGGCGATCGGGTCCGCCTCAACAGTCGCCACGCCCGGATGCTTGGACAGGGTGTTGATCATCGCGCTGACGCCCTTGCCCTTGCCCTCGACGATCAGCGTGTCAGTTCCGTAAATCTTGCCCTTCTGGGAGAGCCCGTACTGGGTCAGAGCCCTTGCGATTGCATCTGCTTTGGTGCCGTCGACAAACGTGACCAGGACCCGGTCAGGGACGTACTCACCGGTCACTACCGGGCCCGAGCCACTCACGGAAGTACCGACCGCCGCGACCATCAACAGCGCAACCGCAGAGGCCATAAGGATTCGGAACCGCTTCACGCAACTTCAACCCCTTCCAGTAATGTTGGCAGGACGCATACAGCTAGCCGGAAAGTCCTGCCTATGAAAATTTAACTTACTGTTCAATCACAAACAAGAATCTAAAGTCCCAGAAAAATAGGACTACGGTCCTATACTATCAAACTATTCATTCATTTTTCATCATTACAAGCGAATTGTGAAGGAAGCGTATGAACCGGCACGCGGTCCTTTCCATAATGGAAGGAATCAGCCAACGATCCACGAAATACCTTGCTACTATGACGTTTCGGAAGGACGTGCCCTCCATGACCAAGCGCGCCGCCCGCCACGAGGTGCCCCGCGAACAGACCTGGGACCTGGAGAGCCTCTACCCCACGACCACTGCCTGGGAGGCTGATCTGGGACGCGTGGAGGCGCTGATTCCACCGATCGCGGCCCTCACCGGCCGGCTGGGGGAAGGGGCCGCCGTGCTGCTGGACTGCCTCAGGCAGCAGGATGCGCTGACCGAACTGGCGAACCGCCTTCTCTGGTTTGCTTACAACAGCTGCACGGTCGATCAGGGCAACCCCGTGGTCCAGGGGCTGCGGGACCGGGCCATGGCCATGAGTGCCCGGGTCCAGTCCGCCCTGGCTTTTATTGAGCCGGAGATTCTGGCCCTGCCGCAGGCGACGGTCAGTGCCTGGCTCGAGGCGGAGCCGGCGCTGGCGGTGTACCGGCTTTACCTGTCGGATATCGTCGCGAGGGCGGAGCACACGCTTGGAGCCGAGGCGGAAGCCGCACTCGCCGCCATGGGCGAGCTGGCGGAGGCCCCGTACGTCATCTGGCAGAATACCACCGCCGCCGATATTCAGTTCGAGTCCGTCACCGATGAGAAGGGCAACGCGGTGCCGCTGTCCGTCGCGGCCGCCAGCCGGCTGCTCCAGTCGCCCGACCGG
>JAQBPS010000586.1 GCA_028287415.1 Bacillota bacterium
CAATCCGTGGCGATAGAAATGTCCGGAAAACCCCAGTTGTGCTGTGCAGGCTTTTTATATGGCCACGGATTTCACGGGTTACACTGATTTTAAAGGCAAACACAGATGGCGCAATAAAATACATTAATAATGCATTTATGTCCGAATCCGTGTAAGCCGTGTAATCCGTGGCTAGAAAAATGTCCGGAAAACCCCAGTTGTGCTGTGCAGGCTTTTTATATGGCCAATAATAAAATATATTTTCGTCCGGTAATCCGTGTTTGGATCGGAAAATCCGTGCAATCCGTGCAATCCGTGGCCATAAAACATCTCAACATCCTTTCCTGGTCTCAACTTCCACCCTCCCTTGCCAACCCTCAGGGCTTTCGGCTAAAATCAGGGAGGCATCGATATACGTCGTGACTACCCACGGGGTTGTCCACTTGAAGTGATTGAAAGGGGATTCGCCGCAGATGGAACGCAGCTTTGTCATGGTCAAGCCCGACGGCGTGCAGCGCGGGCTCGTCGGTGAGGTAATCAGCCGCTTTGAAAACCGGGGTCTGAAGTTGGTTGGCGCCAAGTTCATGACCGTCCCCCGGGAGCTGGCTGAGCAGCATTATGAGTCCCTGAAGGACCGGCCCTTCTTCCCCGGGCTGATCACCTTCATCACCTCCGGCCCGGTTATGGCCATGGTCTGGGAGGGCCCGATCGCGATCGCCAGCATCCGCAAGACGATGGGCGCCACCAACCCGGCCAACGCTGAGCCCGGCACCATCCGCGCCGACCTCGCCATCGACGTGGCGAACAACATCGTCCACGGCTCTGACGGTCCGGAGACCGCTGCCCGTGAGATCGGCCTGTGGTTCGGCGACCTCGGCGCCAGCTATGACCGCGCGAATGACCAGTGGATCTTCCCGACCAAGTAGGCGCTGGCGAATGGCGGCCCGGCGGAACCGGCTAAGCACCCCTCGGCGGGGAAGCCGGCCCCGGGCCGCTGCTACTTGGGGCCCTTGGGTCCCGGAATGATCAGCACCTGGCCGGGCGTGAGCTGGTACGGTTCCGTCAGCTTATTCGCCCTGGCGACCGCGCCCGGCGAGGTGTTGAACTTCTTGGCCAGCCGCCACAGGCTGTCGCCCCGGTGGACGGTGTAGATCACCTGGTTCTGCTTCGGCAGCAGCGAGCAGGGCACAAACACATCGACAAAGCCGTCCTTGGTCCCCGTGGCCACTTCGCCGCCGATGGTGCCGCGTGCGGAGACGAGCCCCCCGAGGTAAAGCCGGCCCAGCTCCTCCAGCCGGCTGTCATTGCCGATCGCCAACACCTGATAGACATACATGGTCTGTGCTCCTGACGCAGCAGCGACCACCTCGGCACGGCCGTCGCCATTGACATCGTCCAGGCTGATCGAGCGAAAATAGGCATTCGGGTATAGCAGCGTCTGGCATAATAGTGAGAGGCCGTTGGGCGTCCACGCATAGATCAGCACATTATCTTTCGTGCCGGCGATCACCATGCCGGGTCCGGTCGGGTCGATCTGGCCGACCGCTATGGAAAGGCCATCGCGCGGCAGGGTCTCCTCCCAGCCCAGGGCATACGTGTCGCCGGTCCAGTCGTATACCTTGAGCTCACGGCCGGCACAGGCCACGATCTCGGGCAGACCGTCGCCGTCGACATCACCTGTGTCAACCAGCACGAGTCGTCCCATGCCACCGCCGCGCCACCGTCGGTGAAACTGACTGCCTTGCCCTCCTTCAGCCTGGCCTCCGTTCTCCAGCATTGCCCCCACCTCGATCCGTATGATCGGCCCCAACAGAGGCCGTGAGATTCCTCTGTCAACAGCTTATGTCAACCGAAAGGCGGGCGTGAATCGGATGGGAATTCGCTTGGCAATTATCGGCGGGACCGGGGTCTATGACCCCCGCATCCTCTCGGATCTCCGGGAGGAGGAGGTGCGCACTGCCTATGGCGATGTGCGGCTCCGGGTCGGCACCTATGAGGGCGAGGAGGTCGCCTTTCTGCCGCGGCACGGTGCGAAGCATTCCGTGCCCCCGCACCTGATCAACTACCGGGCGAACATTGCGGCGCTCAAGCTGCTGGGCGTGGAGCGGGTGATCGCCACCACAGCGGTCGGCTCGACGACCCTGGAGATGAAGCCGGGCGACTGTGTCGTGGTCGATCAGTTCATCGACTTTACAAAGAACCGCGTCGGCACGTTCTTTGAGGGCGGCGAGCAGGGCGTCGTGCATACGGATTTCACGGAGCCGTACTGCCCGGAGTGCCGCAAGGTGATGAAGCAGGCAGCCGCCGATCTGCCGGTCGTCGTGCACGACGGGGGCTGCTACGTTTGCACCGAGGGCCCGCGCTTTGAGACGCCGGCGGAGATCCGGATGTTTCAGAAGCTAGGCGGCGACCTGGTCGGCATGACGAACGTGCCTGAGGTGACCCTTGCCCGGGAGGCGGGACTCTGCTATGCCACGGTCTCGATGGTGACGAACTTCGGCGCGGGCATCAGCCTGACTCCGCTCACGCACGAAGAGGTGCTTGAAGTGATGGCGCAGAACTCGGAGAACTTGAAGCGTTTCGTCATGGGAACCCTGCCTAATCTGCCGCGTGAGCGGGGGTGTACCTGTGGGCACTCGGCTGGTGCCTTGAAGGTTTAAAGGCATTTTTATAGCCGCAGATTTCGCAGATTACGCAGATTCCGGAATAATAATATTTTTTATGTCCGAATCTGCGTAATCTGCGAAATCTGCGGCAAAATTATTCCCGCGGAGGTATGACTTATGAGCAAGGTCTCTGTCTCCACGCTAAGGAACCCTGCCCTGGCGCCCGAGGGGCACTTGAAGATCAACTGGGTCCGGGCCCACATGCCCATCCTCGCCCGGTTGGAGAAGGAGTTCGGCGCCACCAAGCCCTTCGCGGGGCAGCGGGTGGCGATGTCGATCCACCTGGAGGCGAAGACGGCCTACATGGCCATGGTCTTTGCGGCTGCCGGCGCTGATGTCTACCTGACCGGGTCGAATCCGCTCTCCACGCAGGATGATGTCGCCGCCGCCGCTGCGGAGAACGGCATCACCGTGCACGCGTGGCATGGTGCGACGGATGCTGAGTACCTCGACCATCTGAACAAGACGCTCGACGCCGCCCGCCCGACCCTGCTGCTGGACGACGGCGGCGACCTGACCTACCTGCTGCATACCTCCCGCACCGAGCTCGCCGGCGGGCTGATCGGCGGCTCAGAGGAGACCAGCACCGGCGTGCAGCGGCTCCGGGCGATGGAGGCAGAGGGCGTCCTCAAGCTGCCCATGGTTGCGGTCAACAACGCCTATATGAAGCACCTCTTCGACAACCGCTACGGCACCGGCCAGTCGACCCTCGAGTCGGTCATGCACAACACCAACCTCTCGATCGCCGGCAAGACCGTGGTGGTCGGCGGCTACGGCTGGTGCGGCAAGGGCGTCGCCATGCGGGCCAAGGGCCTGGGTGCGCGGGTGATCGTCTGCGAGGTCAACCCGATCAACGCGAATGAGGCCTTGATGGACGGCATGGATGTGATGCCGATGGCGGAGGCAGCCAGGAAGGGCGATATCTTCATCACCGTGACGGGCTGCGAGCGGGTGATCCGCGCCGAGCACTTCGCGGTCATGAAGGACGGTGTGATTCTCGCCAACGCCGGCCACTTCGACGCCGAGATTTCGAAGCCTGACCTGGTGCGGCTGGGCGGCCAGCCGGTCACCGTGCGCAAGAACGTCGAGTCCTACACGTTCGCCGATGGTCGTCGGGTTTTCCTGATCGGCGAGGGGCGGCTGGCCAACCTGGCTGCGGGCGACGGCCATCCCGCCGAGGTGATGGACCTCTCCTTTGCGGTGCAGTTCCTCACGCACCTCTGGATCCTGGAGCACCGGGCGGAGCTGACCAACACGGTGATCCCGGTGCCGCTGGAGATCGACACCCGGGTCGCCGCCACCCGCCTGCGGGCGCTGGGCGTGGCGATCGACGAGCTGACCCCGGAGCAGGCGAAGTACATTCAGTCCTGGCAGGTGTAGCCGCATGGCGCAGCTCTTCGTGCCCCTGTCCGGCGGCTTTGGCAAAGTCGCCGGCTCAGGGTTCAACACCTACGGCGAAAACCTGGAACGCAAGGGCTGGCGGGGGGCCGAACTGGGCTTCATCGACTCCTTTGCGGACGTCTGGGCGGCGGTGAGCGAGGCCGAGTTCTACGACTGGAACATCGGGGTGCACCACCCGCTCTACAAGGATGGCGGCCCGCTGTGGTGCAACTTCTTCGCCCCCGACGTGGCCGTGCGGACGCAGGCCGTCGATGCGGCGGTGACGGCCGCGCAGGGGGCGCACCAGATCGGCGCCCGTTATATCCTGTTCCACTTCCCCTGGCCGGGGTTCCAGATGCCCGGTGTGGATCACAGGGCGCAGGGCTGGTACTATACCGAGCCGCTTGTGGACCTGGAGCACTGGCGTGAGGCGGACGTCTACGACTGGAGCCGCAAGGTGTTCGACCGGCTGGCGACCGTGCAGGAGCAGGAAGAAATCAAGATTGTCCTTGAGATCGACGGGCCGAACCCGTACTTCTTCGATGGTGAGATTTACACCAGGCTGTTCGAGGAGTTCCCTGCGCTATCGCTATGCGTGGATACCGGCCGCCTCGGCATGCTGGCGAAGACGCACGGCCGGGACCCGCTGGAACTGTGCCGCCGGTGGCTGCCATGGACACGGCATATGCACCTGCACACATCGCTGTGGGACGAGCAGGGCCATGCCCGCAACCATATCCCGACGACGGCTGCCCACACTGCCGACAAGTGGCCGCAAATCACGCCCGCAGCGGACATGGCCCGCATGATCCTTGCAGCGCAGCCCGCGTGCAATGTGGTGCTGGAGCACGATCCGAAGGCGGTGTCGGCTGAGGAGTTGGATGCGGCGCACACCTTTGCGGTTGAGCTTGTAGGACCTGGGCCTGATCTGCTGGGTTAGGTTAAGCGTTTTTCAAAATGATCGGAGGAGGCTTTAACCTCATGGAGCGCTTATTAATCAAGGGTGGTACCGTTATCACCGTCACGGGGCGCGAGGATGTCTATCCCGATGGCGTGGTCCTGGTCGAGGATGGCCGGGTGCTGTTTGCCGGGCCGGCGAGCGAGGCACCGCGGGTGGAGAGCAGCATCAGGACGATCGATGCGACCGGGAAGATCGTCATGCCGGGCATCGTCAACACCCACTGCCATGCGGCCATGACCCTCCTGCGGGGGTACGCGGACGACATGCAGCTGATGCCCTGGCTGGAGCGGAAGATCTGGCCGGTCGAGGATAAGATGGTCGGCGACGATATCTACTGGGGCACCGCCCTCGGCGCCTATGAGATGCTCTCCGGCGGCATCACGACCTTCCTGGACATGTATGTCTACCCCGATGACGTGGCCCGGGCGATCCAGGACACCGGCATCCGGGGCATCATTGCCCGGGGCATCATCGCCGTGGGCGGTCCCGCTGCGGCATCCTCCCGGCTGGATGAGACCCGGCAGGCCTTCCACAAGTGGAATGGCAAGGCGGACGGCCGCATCAGCTTCATGGTCGGGCCGCATGCGCCGTACACCTGCCCGCCCGAGACGCTCGTGGCCTGTGCCGAGCTGGCGGATGAGCTGGGCGTGGGTATCCACATCCACCTCAGCGAAACCCTCGGCGAGGTGGATGCGGCGTGGGAGAACTGGAACACATCGCCGATCCAGCACGTCTATAACCTGGGCCTGATGAAGGGCCGGCATGTGGTGGCGGCCCACTGCGTGCACGCCAGCGATGATGAGATCGCAATTCTCGCAGAGACCGGCACCGGCGTCTGCCACTGCCCGGTCTCGAACCTGAAGCTGGCCTCCGGGGTCACCCCGGTCCTCGCGATGCGGCGGGCGGGCGTGAAGGTCGGCTTTGGCACCGACGGCGCCGCCTCCGAGAACCTGCTGCACATTCTCGGCTCCGAAATGCGACTCGGCGCCCTGCTCCAGAAGAACGTGGAGGGTGATCCCTCAGCTTTTGGTGCATATGATGCCGTGGAGATGGCCACGTTGGGCGCCGCCCGGGTGCTCGACATGCAGGATGAGATCGGCTCCCTGGAGCGGGGCAAGCGGGCAGATATCGTCATCATCGATACGGTCAAGCCGCACATGGTACCGAACCACGATCCGGTGGGCCTGGTCGCCTACTCCGCCCTGCCGGGCGATGTCACGATGACGATCGTGGACGGCAAGGTGGTCTACGAGCAGGGCAAGCTGACCAGGATGGACGGGGGCCAGGTGATGCGCAAGGCGGCAG
>JAQBPS010000641.1 GCA_028287415.1 Bacillota bacterium
ATGCGGGCGTCCGCTGCTCCTCGGTGCCCAGCGCATGGGCCGCTGGCTCGTTGGCTACAGGCGCGGCTTCCGGGTACGGCCGGGCCAGCAGGCCATGCTGGTCTGCCCGGCGTACGACTGCACCTACTCGGAAGATGTCCTGATCGCCGGCGTCCCGCACGATGCTGTGATTTACAGCGCCGTCAAGGCCGCCTGGAACTTCAGCCTGGCAGAGCGGAGTCAACAGCGCACCCTGGACGAGGTACACCAGATGATCCATCGGCTGCGCAGGCAGTACACGCAGGGCGGTCATCCGAAGCTGCCCTCGGCCGTCCGCTTCTGGCGTGAACAGCTCGGATTCATGCGTTGGAATATCAAAGAGTACCTCCAGCGGTCCTTCCAGGAGGGCTGCCAGGTACACTGCGAAGGCAAGGGCTGGGCGGAGCAGGGCAACGTCAAGGTGCTCATGGAGCATGGCGTTATGCTCGAACGCAGCGACACCGGCGAAACGGTTTTTATCCGGGCGGGTGATCTGCGCGGGGTTGCCTACAAAGGTGGCGTCTGGGAGCATCAGCCCTCCCGCTTCGATTTCGGGAGGAAGCGCCCCCAGCGCCCCGCCACCCACCCGGTATTCACCCCCACCCACTACGTGATCATTGACGGCTGCCCGCTGATTCTGGACGGGGTGACGGCCCACGGGCTGTGCCGTGTCCGCAGCGATGACCCGCGGGTAATGGCGGCGCTGCAACTGTGGAACCCCAGAGATGAATTCGCCTATGCCTACGGCGAGTTTCCGCTGGCCCTCGCAGAGCGGTACTACCGGGTGATTCGCTACTGCCAGGTGCGCGGCTACCGGATGCACCTGCGCTCGTTTACGAAGAACCGGGACTTCGTGCAATTGGAGACGCGCGACCTGGAAGCGGCGCGTGCGCTCTTGATGGACCGCTCGATCCAGTTCGATGGCGAGCGCAACGCCCTGCGGTGGTGGGGCTACTTCCACCGGGATGAGATCACAAGGCACGAGGAGGTCCAGGTGCCCCTGTCACTGCAAAGACTGCGCAAGCATGCCGCAGCCAGGGGCCGGGCAAACTGGTAGCGGCTCTGCGACGAAATGGGGGATGGCAAGGTGGGCTTGACGTCCGCGTTGTTTGCCCCCGATACGGTGGGCGGGCTCTGGCTCCTGTGTGGCCCTCCGGCAAGCGGCAAGAGCAGCTTTCGGCGTGGTTGGTGGAACGGGCCGGTGGTAAGTCCGGACGAACTCCGGCTCACCATGTTCGGTGCCAGCTTCGATCCGCGCCGGGAGGGTGCTGTGTGGGCGCGGGTGCGCCAGCAGATCGCTCGCCTGCTCCCGTCGGGCACCGCTACGCTCCTCGATGCGACCAGCGTCTCCCGCTCGGCGCGGCGCCAGTGGCTCAAGTTCGCCCACAATGCGCAGACGCAGGCGTACGCACTGGCTTGCTGGGACCCCGGGCGCACGCCCGTGGCGGAACTTCTCAGCCGGAACAGGCAGCGCCTCGACCCCGTGCCTGAGGCCAGGGTGCTGTCGCTGGCAGCTGCCTGGCAGCCGCCATCGCTGGCTGAAGGGTTCGGGGCGGTGTGGACGATCATCGCTCAATCATAGAATCATAACGCCCGGCAGCACATGATGCTGCCGGGCGGATATCTGTGCGGCCCCGGTCAGGCCCGGATCTCCTGGCGCAACCAGCTGACCACATCCTGCAGTTCGGTTCCCTCGATCCAGTGACCGATCGGGTAGTCGCGGGCGGTCAAGTCGGCGCCGGCCTGCCGCAGCTGCTCCCGCCCCTCAAGGGCCAGGTCAAAGGGGATCATCGGATCCTGCGTGCCATGTCCCCAGAAAATCCGCGTGCCCTTCACCGTTTCAGCGGTGGCATGCACACTCGGGTGATCCGCCAGGAAGCCGCTGAAGTTGACCACGAATGGCACCGCGCCGGGGTTCCGCAGCGCATAGGCCAGGCTCATGACGCCGCCCTGCGAAAAGCCGCCCAGAATGATCGGGCCCGGCTTTACGGGCAGCGCACCAGGGAGTTCGGCCAGGAAGCTGTGGAGTTGCTGCTGGCTTTGCGCGAAGCTCTCGGGCTCGGGCCGGTTGTGGCCTGTGAAGCGGTACCAGGCCCAGCCCGGACCATAGCCCCAGGCGGCGCCCGGGAACGGCGCCTCCGGCGAAACCACCATCGCTTCCGGCAGCAGGTGCGGCTGGAGGCTTATCATATCGCCCTTATGGCTGCCCCGCCCGTGCAGCAGCACGAAGAGCGGGGCGCCATCGGTCACATTAGCAGGCACGTACTGGTCATAGCGAAGCATTGCTTGCGCGCCCCTCCTCAGTCGATCGGCTTCAGATTCGCCACAATGGCCGCACGGCGCGGCTCCAGAAACGGCGGAAGCACGACCTTCTCGCCGAGGTTGCCCGGGTCTTCATCAACCGCGAAGCCAGGCCCGTCCGTAGCGATCTCGAACAGAATCCCGTTCGGTTCGCGGAAATAGAGGCTGCGGAACCAGTAGCGGTCCACCTCGCCGCTGTTCGGGATGCCGAGCGACTTCAGCCGCTCGAACCAGCCCTGGTACTCGGTGTCGTTAGGCGTGCGGAAGGCCACATGATGCACACCGCCGGCGCCCGGCTGCGCCACCGGCAGGTCTGGCTGGACCGCCACGTGCAGTTCCGCATGGGGGCCGCCCTTGCCCATCTCGTACACGTGGACCGTGTGAGCGGCGTTCTCGGGGTGGGGGTACTCACGCACCGGGCGCATGTACAGCGCATTGGTGAGAATCAGGTCCGTGGGGCGGAGGCTCGGCACGCTGATCATGATCGGCCCGAGGCCGCGCACCTGATAGTCGGCCGGTACAGGGCTGCGCTCCCACGGTGTCGGCTCATCACCACGGCCCGCGTCCTCCACCAGTGCCAGCCGCTGGCCCTCGGGATCCGCGAAGTCGAGCGTCAGCCGGCCATCCCGTTCGGTGATACCGCTGGTCGCAACGCCCTGTTCTTTGAGCCAGTCTGCCCACCACTCCAGGGCTGCACTGCCGCTCACGCGCAGGTGCGTCCGGGTGATGCTGCGCGTGCCGCGCCGCTCGCGGGGCACATCCCAGTCGAAGAAGGTGAGGTCTGTACCGGGGTGTCCCACCGCATCGGCGTAGAACAGGTGGTATGCGCTCACATCATCCTGGTTGACGCTACGCTTGACGAGCCGCATGCCCAGCACCTGCGTGTAGAATCGGTGGTTTTCACGGATATTGGCAGATACCGCTGTCAGGTGGTGAAAGCCGGTCAACTCCATGCTGGTTCCCTCCCCTTATCATATCGTGCCCTGCATTCCGCCGGAAAGTGCAGCGCTCCTTACTTATAGTAAGGCTCAATGTACCGCTTGGCAACGTCTCCCCACTGGCTGCGACGCGAGGGGCGCAGGAAGCGGCGGGCCTTTGTGCTTCTACTTGACGGATTTGTGGGTACGGCTTCTGTACCACAGCAGCAGACCGCCCCCCAGAGCGACGGCCCCGACTACCAGCACCCAAGGGGCCGGGAAGGGCCGCGACACCTGGGCCAGGGCCTGGTTAAGCTGAGCTGCGGAAACAGCGGGCGCAGGCTGCGCCTGAGCGGTTCCCTGTTCCGGTCGTGTCACAGCCGATTGTGGCTGTGCCACAGTCGATTGAGGCTGTGCCACAGTCGATTGAGGCTGTGCCACAGTCGATTGAGGCTGTGGCGCAACCGGCTGCGGCTCTGCCGGCTGGGACTCGGCCGATGCTTTCGCCGGTTGAGACGTTGCGGTCTCAGGCTGGGGATGTGGCGCCGCCGGTTGGGGCGCCGGAGCCGGTGTCGCCGGCCGGGACCGAGCCGGGGCGGGGGCAGGAGCCTGCACGGGCGCCGGCTGTGAGGCCGCCGCCTGCTGGTTCAACGCATCCTCGTGAATGAACGCAATGGGTTCCTGGGACACCGGACGCCCCCCGGGACCCACCCGGACGTACAGTTCACCATACCACTTGCCGTCCGGCAGCGTCGCCTCAAACAGGATCACCGCCTGCCCCGCCTGCGGTGTGCGCACATCCCCCGTGTAAACCCCAACCGGGTCTTCCCTCAGGGTGGCCGACCAGGCCGCCGGCTTGCCATCCGGTGCGAAGGCTGCCCGAATCCGGGCACCCGGAACGTCCGCATGATAGACATCGAGCATATCCACCTGCAGCCGAACGAACTGCCCGGGCGCCGGTGCCTCTGGCGTCAGGTTGACGAGCCCGTTGATATTGGAAGCGTGTGCGTACGCCGCCCCGGGCGACAACCCCGCCCCGATCAGTAGCAGCATGGCCAGCACCGGCCGCATGATTCGCATGGCTGCGACTCCTTCTCTGCATGGACTTCCCCTTCACTCTATCCAGCCAATGTTAAGAAAGCATTTACTTCCGGCAAAGAATTGCGGTAGGCGCATAATGAATGACACATATTAATCATCTACTAATTCTGCCATAATCAGATCTCAACCTGGCAACAGCCGCCGGACTTTAGAATGAGGAGAAGCTTCCACATTCACAGGGAGGGAACCTCATGCGACGGATCCTCGGAGGGCTACTGGGGGTAGCCCTGGTACTGGCGTCCATACCGGCCGTGGGACTGGCTCAAACCAGCCCGGTCACCGCAGAAGTGACGATCATCCACGACTCGCACGTACACGGCAACTTTGCCAGCGGAAAGACCAACATTGCTCAGAAGGCCGCCATCATCAATGAGATCCGTACCCGCAAGCCGGACGCCGTCTTCGTCGGCAACGGCGATGACCTCAACACGTCGCTGCTGTCCAGCGAATTCCATGGCAGCCATGTGGTGGACGCCTTCAACCAGATGGGCATGGCAGTAGACGGCATCGGCAACCACGAATTTGACCAGGGGCCGGACAACTTCCTGGCCCGTGTGAAGGAGAGCAAGTTCCCCTGGGTCTCTGCCAACCTCCGGGACCGTCGTACCCAAGACGTTTTCGGCGCCGAAGCCGGTGTCCGCAAGTTCGTGATCCAGACCGTGAGCGGCGTCAAGGTCGGCTTTACCGGCCTGGCCCCGGCCGATACGCTCGAAGTGACCTCGCCCGGCCCGAACATGCAGGTGCTGCCATACGCCGAGGCCATGCGCGAGGTAGTGCCGGCCATGCGTGCCGCGGGTGCGCAGGTCACCGTTCTGCTGTCGCACATCTGCGGTGCCGAAGCAGAAACGCTCGCCGCCCAGGTCAACGGCATTGACGCCATCGTGGGCGACCACTGCGCCGATGTCCTCGACCAGCCCAAGGTCGTCAACAACACGATCATCTCGCGGGTGGGTGACGAGTTCAAGAACGTTGGCGAACTGACACTAAAGGTGAGCGACGGCAGGGTATCCGGCTTCACCTTCACCCGCCATCAGCTCACCGAAAAGTCCCCGGCCGATCCGGCCATCTCGGCGCTGATGACGAAGTATCAGAGCAAGCTGGACGCCGGACTGGCCCAGGTGGTCGGCGCCACCACCACGCCGCTCGATGCGGTGAAGGCGACGAACCGCTTCCGTGAGACGGGCATGGGGAACTTCATCTCTGACGTGGCCCGTGAGGTCGTAGGCGCCGACGTGGGCCTGACCAACGGCGGCAATGTCCGTGCCGATAAGGTCTTCCAGCCCGGCCCCCTGACTAAGAAGGATATTGTCGATACGCTTCCGTTCACCAACTACATTATGAAGATTGAGGTGTCCGGCAAGGCGCTCCTCAGCGCCCTCGAGCTGGGCGTGAGCACCATGGGGCAGGGCCACGGCCGTTTCCTCCAGGTGTCCGGCGTGACGTTCCGGGTCGATCCGACCCTGCCCGCGGGCAGCCGGCTGAGCGACGTAAAGGTGGGCGGCAAACCCCTCAACCCGCAGGCCAGCTACACGGTAGGCGTCAACGATTACATGGCGAATGGCGGCGACGGCTACACCATGCTGAAGGATGCCAAGGTCCTGGTGGACGCGAACTCGGGGCCCTTGGTCTCCACAGCGGTGATCAGCGCCCTGCAAAAGGCCGGGACTATCGCACCCCGGATGGAAGGGCGGATTCTCATCGTCAACGGCATCAGCCTCGACGCCGACAAGGCGGCCCTGAAAATCGCGGGGGCCACCCAAAGCCTGGACGTGGCGCCCGTGGTGAAGGATGACGTGTTCTATAGCCCCCTGCGAGCCGTGGCAGAACTGTTCGGTGGGTCGATCGTGTGGCAGCAGGAGACCAGGTCGGCCGTGGTGACCATGCCCTGGGGCGCTAGTGCTACTGTGACGGCAGGCCGGAACGGGTACCTGCCCGGAGATCGGATGCTGGTGGCACCGCAGGTGCTGACGGACCTGGGCATCAAGACGACCCGTGACGGAACAACGATCAAGTTGGCCCTGTAGGGGTTACGAATTCGGGGCGTGTTGTTCATAGAGTCCATCATAAATAAGGCGGTGCATAACGATGCACCGCCCTATTTATGATACTTTTCCCCGCGATTGATCTTGAAGCCCCGGTATACCTGCTCCAGCAACAGCATCGGCACCATCTGGTGCAGGAAGGTCATCCGCCCCAGCGATAGCTTGAAGTCCGTGCGTGCCAGCACCTCCGGCGCCAGCCCCAGGGAGCCACCGATCACGAACGCCAGGCTGGACTGCCCCCGCAGCGCCCGCTCCGCGAGAAAGGCCGCCAGTTCCTCCGAGGAGAGTGTCGATCCGCGCATCTCCATGGCGATCACGTACTGGCCAGGGTCCAGCGCCTTCAGAATCCGCTCGCCCTCGCGCGCCTTCACCTGCTCTTCCTGCGCCGGCGACGCACCTTCCGGAATCGGCTCATCAGGCAGCGACACGATCTCAACCTTGGCGTAAGGGCCCAGGCGCTTGAGGTACTCCTGCAGCGCCTGGGTCAGGTACTTCTCCTTGACCTTGCCAACCATGACAATCTTGATGCGCAAGGGCTCGCCTCCCGGCACAACTCACAGCTACCACTATCATGCGCCCACACAATACAAAAAGGCGGTGCGACTGGCGCACCGCCTTCGCTTTTCAATTAAATGATGGCGGTCCCCTGCCGGTTGCCGACACGGATGTCGGCCCCAAGGCCAAGGAGCTTCGCTTCCAACTTTTCATAACCCCGTTCGACATGGTCGAGCCCGTACAGAGTCGTCTCGCCCTCCGCCGCCAGGCCCGCCAGAATCAGTGCGGCACCGGCCCGGATATCGGTCGCCTCCACCGGGGCGCCGTACAGGGTGGGCACCCCCT
>JAQBPS010000635.1 GCA_028287415.1 Bacillota bacterium
CCTACTTACGGATCATACGACAATAAGTTCGGTAATGGATCAGTAAAAATAGTACATTATAGATGTAAACGACACAATCAGACCGGATTAACGTTCTCCATTCTCATATACAGATCAACCAGTACTAGGACATCATATATGTATTTAATGGCAAGGAGCATAAACCCTGCTGGTAAACGGGAAAATGAGGCATTGGTCCTGTTTATCGGCAATGATCCGGGACCGGGGTAGGGCGGGCGCCGGGGCGGGGCATAGGCTCCGTGATCGCAGAAGCCCCGTGACGGCGTTGACGTCACGAGCCGAAGGAAAACCCCCACCGTTTCCGTCAAGCGTTAGATGCTTAACTCGGAAACGGTGGGGGTTTGACGAGGCGACCGGGGCTGCGCTCACCGACTGCGCACAAAACGCTCCACACGCTGAAGTCGTTATGTGCGGGGCGTTTTGAGCTTGCCCCTTTTCACTTTAACGAAGCTTGCGGAGCTCTTCGACCAGGCGATCGTTCAGCACCTTAATGTGGGTGCCCTTCATGCCCAGCGAGCGGGACTCGATCACGCCGGCGCTCTCAAACTTGCGCAGAGCGTTGACGATGACCGAGCGGGTGATGCCGACCCGGTCGGCGATCTTGGAGGCGACGAGGAGGCCTTCGCTGCCCTCAAGCTCATCGAAAATATGCTGAACAGCTTCCAGTTCCGAGTAGGAGAGGGTGCCCAGGGCGATCTGGACGGCGGCCTTCTTGCGGGCCTCCTCCTCCAGCTCACCGGCGTGCGACCGCAGGATCTCCACACCCACCACGGTGGCGGACTGCTCGGCGAGGATCAGGTCCTCGTCTGCGAACTCGCCGCCACGGGCCAGCAACAGCGTGCCAAGCCGCTCACCGCCGCCGTTGACCGGGATGATCGTCACGAGCTTGGCGTCGAAGGAGTGCTCCGTTTCGCCGTTGATCACGGTCAGCTTGCCCTCGGGGGTGTTCGAGGTGGTGTCGTCCATCTTCATCAGACGGAGGTTGAACTCGTCCGAGAAGGTGGCACCCTGAAAGTTCTCTTCGTGGCCGCCGGTCTGGATAGCGGCGCCCAGGATCTTACCCTTACGGGAAGCCACGTACACGTCGGCGATCAGCAGCTCGGACAGCACGTGAGACATTTCGCTGAAGTTAACAGCGCTACCAGCGCTCTTCTGCAGCAGCCGGTTGATGCGGCGGGTCTTTTCAAGCAGAGTGTTCACAGAAAACAGGCCTCCATTTCGGATTGCGTGGGATTTATAGGATGAAGCGGCCTACAGCTCTGATGGCTACGATTCCTGTGCGCTTGCCGGCCACGCGTCCAGTCGGATGGTGACAGCGGCAGGTGACACGAAGGGGCATCGCGGGCCAGTGATACCAGCGGCTTCTCCAGGACGGGTTAGGTAACCAAACCTAGGCCCAAGTGGCGGGATTTGCCGTCCACTTTGGGACTTTACCACAATACAGCCTGTCGCACAAGGTCCAGAGTGTTCGGATTGTGAACAGAGTAAAATTACTCTCCGGACCCTAGTGGCGTGTGCTCCGCATGTAGTCTCTCCAACCTACGAAGCGTCAATCATCACCATTTTCTCGGCCCGCCTGGGAATTCTGCGCCCGCCTGGCTGCCGCCTCACGGGGATGTGCGGCGAGATAGCCCTCCCGCAGGCGCTCTTTGGTCACGTGGGTGTAGATCTGGGTTGTGGAAAGACTGACGTGGCCCAGCATGTCCTGTACCGAGCGCATGTCGGCGCCGGCGTTCAGCAGGTGAGTCGCAAAGGAATGTCGGAGCGCATGGGGACTGACATGCCGGTCCAATGCCACCATGTCGATGTACTTGTCGAGAATCCGACGGACGCTCCGGTCGGTCAGCCGTGTGCCCAGCTTGTTCAGGAACAGCGGCTGCCGGTTGCGGGGAATCCGCGTTTGCGTTTCCGGGGTTCGCAGGGCCAATGTGGGACGGCCATTGGCGAGGTAGACGCCAAGCGCACTGAGCGCTGCGCTCCCCACGGGCACTGCCCGCTCTTTCCGCCCCTTGCCAAAGATGATCACCCAGCCCTCGCTGGCGTCGATCGTGTCCAGGTTCAGCCCTACCAGTTCGCTTACGCGCATGCCGGTGGCGTAGAGCACCTCGAGCAAGGCTCGGTCCCTGGCGCCCAGTGGGTCCGCCTGATCCGGCATGCTCAGCAGATGAGCCACTTCGGTCTCGTAGAGGAAGACCGGCAGCTTTTTCTCCAGCTTTGGTGTGCGTACACTGGCGACCGGGTTGACCTCCAGCAGGTTCAGCGCGAGGAGATACTTAAAAAAAGACCTGAGGCAGGACAGCTTTCTTGCGATGGTCCGGCGGCTGAACTCCTGCCTTTGCAGGTAGGCCAGAAACTCCCGGACCTTGAGGTGATTCACCTTCGCCAGATCGCTGACGCTCAGGCTCTGCGCTGCCGTCTGCGCAACAGGGGTGAATGTATGCGGGCGAGTCCGTCCGGAACGCCTGCCACCGACCACGGATGTCGCTTGTCCACCGGTGACAAGCCATGACAGAAACTGTTCCAAGTCCAACTGATAGCTGCGAATCGTGTGCACAGAGGCCGACTTTTCGACCCGCAAGCGTGCGAGGAAGCCGGCGACTTCGGGCATCCACCCATGAGCAGAGGCCAGCATGGCCACCCTCCTCCCACCTCCTGCGTACACAGGCTGACGGTCAGGAAAGCACCGGAGCCCGGTTATTTCTGCATACGAAACGCTCTCTTGTCGAACCATGGCTGTTTCTTATCCTAGCACATAGTCTGTTCACGAGGCAAGACCACTATTCAGAAAATATCTCAATCCGTACTCAATTTATCTTTGCCGTTTGCGGCGATTATGGCGTTTTATCGCTCGTTTTCGCCTTATATCACCCACAAGGATCACGCAGACCGTTTGATTACAATTCCTTTACAATTGTTCAGTGGCCATCAGTTCCGCCCGCGGCGGGAGCAACGTGACGCCCAGTGCATCAGGCGCCCAGTGCTCAAGCACCTGAAGGGCGCGCTCCGAGACCGTACGCTTACGCAGCCGCTTGTCCCTGATTTTGGCCCCTTCCAGCTCGGGCATCAGCCCAAAGGCGATGTTCATCGGCTGGAAGTGCTCCGCGTCGGCATGCGTGATGTAGTGCATGAGCGAACCCAACGCCGTCTCCCGGGGGAACGCAACCATAGGCTCGCCAAGGGCAAGGCGCGCCGCATTGGTCCCGGCTACGAGCCCGCCGGCCGCACTCTCCACGTAGCCCTCCACACCGGTCATCTGGCCCGCGAAGAACAGCCCCGGCCGCTGCCTGGTCTCGCCCGTCGGCTGAAGCACCCTGGGGGACTTGATAAATGTATTGCGGTGGATCACGCCCAGTCGCTCAAACTCGGCATTCTCCAGGCCGGGGATTAGCCGGAAGACCCGCTTCTGGTCCCCCCACTTGAGGCTGGTCTGGAAGCCGACAATGTTGTAAAGCGTGCCGGCAGCGTTGTCCTGGCGCAGTTGCACGACCGCGTAGGGCCACCGCCCGGTCCGGGGGTCATCCAGTCCCACGGGCTTGAGCGGGCCATAGCGCAGCACATCGCGGCCACGGCGCGCCATCTCCTCGACGGGCAGGCAGGCCTCAAAGTAGCTGACCTTCTCGTCCTCCGGATTGTGCGGAATGGCCTTCTCCGCCGACAGGAGCGCTTCGTGGAACGCCTCGTACTCCTCGCGGTTCATCGGGCAGTTCAGGTAGTCGTCGCCGTCGCCCTTGCCATAGCGGCTGGCGCGGAACACCTTCTCCATGTTGATCGACTCGAGCGTCACAATCGGCGCGGCCGCGTCAAAGAACGAGAGGTACTGCTCGCCCGTGAAGCGCAAAATGTCGGCGGCCATCGCCTCCGAGGTAAGCGGGCCGGACGCGATGATCACGATCCCCTCCTCGGGAATGACCGGGACCTCCTCGCGGATGACTTCAATGTTAGGGTGGGTGCTGAGCGCCTGTGTGACGCCCTCGGCAAACTGCTCGCGGCTGACCGCCAGGGCGCCGCCCGCAGGTACAAAATGCGCCAACGCCTCACGCATGATCACCGAGCCGAGCCGGCGCATCTCCTCCTTGAGGAGGCCCACAGCATTCTCAAGGCCATTGCCGCGCAGCGAGTTGGAGCAGACCAGTTCCGCAAAATTGCTGGTGACATGCACGGCCGTTTTGCGGACGGGGCGCATTTCGTAAAGCTTCACCTTGACGCCGCGAGAGGCGGCCTGCCAGGCCGCCTCCGAGCCCGCCAGGCCCGCGCCAATGACGGTGATACTGGGCTGAGTCATCTCAGGTTGGCACCTCTTCCATTTCTTCCACGGGCCGAACAAAGGTGCAGCCTTCGGCCTTACACATGTGAACAAGCCCGAGATCCTTATGTTTCTTTTCGACGAGGTAGGGTGCCCCGCACTCCGGGCACTGCTGAGCAACGGGCTTTTCCCACGAGACGAAGTCGCAATCAGGGTAACGGGCGCAGCCGTAGAACTTCCGGCCGCCCTTCTTCGACTTGCGCTCGACGATCTGACCTTCCTTGCAGATGGGGCAGACTACGCCCGTTTCCTCCAGAATCGGCTTGGTGTTCTTGCAGTCCGGGAAGCCCGGGCAGGCCAGAAACTTGCCGAAGCGGCCGTACTTGATGACCATGTTCTGCCCGCACTTCTCGCAGGCAATGTCGGTCACCTCGTCCTGAAGTTCAAAGCCGCCGACCTTCTCTTCCGCCTCTTTTAGTGTGGCGGCAAAGGGGCCGAAGAACTCGCTGAGCACTTCATGCCATTCGGCTTCGCCCTCCTCGACCTGGTCCAGCTCGCCTTCCATCTTGGCGGTGAACTCTACGTCGATGATCTGCGGAAAGTACTCGAGGAGAATGTCCGTGACAAGCTGGCCCAGCTCGGTGGGCACGAAGCGCTTCTCCCGCTTCTCCACGTAGCCACGGGCCTGAACGGTCTCGATGATCGGGGCGTACGTGGACGGACGGCCAATGCCGCGCTCCTCCAGCGCCCGCACGAGCATGGCTTCCGAGAAGCGGGCGGGGGGCTGGGTGAAATGCTGCTTGGGCACCAGGTCCACCAGGTTGAGTTCCTGGCCCTCCGAAAGCTCCGGCAGCAACCCTTCCTCTTCCTTCGGCTCGTCATCTTCACTCTCAATGTAGATCTTCATAAAGCCCGGGAACTTGATCGTCGAGCCCGAGGACCGGAATAGCTGCTCGCCCGCAGCGATCTCCACGCTGACGGTGTCAAGCACAGCAGGAGCCATCTGGCTGGAGAGGAACCGCTCCCAGACCAGCTTGTACAGTTTATATTGATCATTGGACAGGAATGTCTTGACCGAGTCGGGCGTGCGGGTGACCTCCGTCGGGCGAATCGCCTCATGGGCGCCCTGCTCGCCGGCCTTCTTCTCCGCCTCGCGCCGCGTAGTGGGAATATACTCCGCACCATACTGCTGCCGGATATAATCCATCGCCTGTTCTTCCGCCTCGGCGGCGATGCGGGTCGAGTCGGTACGGATGTAGGTGACCAGGCCGGTGTGGCCCGCGTCGCCGAGGTCGAGGCCCTCATAGAGCTGCTGCGCCACGGACATGGTGCGCCGTACCGTGAAGCCGAGCTTCCGGGAGGCTTCCTGCTGCAGGCTGGAAGTGGTGAACGGGAAGGCGGGATTGCGCCGCTTCTCCTTCTTGCGCACCGCGATCACCCGCAGGGGACCGGCCTTGGCGGTGGCCTCAGCCATGACCCGCCGGGTCTGCTCCTCCTGCGTGAGTTCCACCTTGCCCTCAGCGGTGCCATAGTATCTGGCCGTGAACGGGGTGGCGCTCGCATCCGTGGTCAGCCGGGCCGTGAGGGACCAGTACTCCTCGGGAACGAAAGCGCGGATCTCCGCCTCCCGGTCCACGATCAGCCGGACGGCTGCTGACTGCACCCGGCCCGCGGAGAGACCCCGCCGCACCTTCCGCCACAGCAGGGGGCTCAGCTTGTAGCCCACAAGCCGGTCCAGGATGCGCCGGGCCTGCTGGGCGTCCACGCGATGCTTCTCGATGGTGCGGGGCTTCTTCATCGCCTTCTGGATGGCGTCTTTGGTAATCTCGTGGAACTCGATGCGGACAGGGTCGTCCTCCGCGATGTTCAGCACTTTAGCCAAATGCCAGGAAATCGCTTCACCCTCGCGATCAGGGTCAGTCGCCAGGTAAACTTTGTCGGCCTTCTTGGCCGACTCGCGCAGTTCCTTGAGGATGTCACCCTTGCCACGAATGGTGATGTACTTGGGTTCGAAACCCGCGTCAACATTCACGCCCAGTTGACTCTTTGGCAGGTCTCGGATATGCCCCATGGAAGCCTTCACGGAAAACTTCCGGCCCAGGAATTTCTCGATGGTCTTGGCTTTGGCAGGGGACTCGACAATAATCAGGCTCTTGGACACTTCGTCCACCCCCATGCTACCGCCACGGACCTCGGCCCGGTGGCTCCTTCGCGCTGATCTGCTATGATTCGTTTTACCAACCGGGCGTCATCCGATGCGGCGATATTGGCCGCCGGAGACCTGGCGGACGAGGCCCTTCAACTCCAACATGGTCAGCAACGACTGTACCTCGCCGGCGGCGAGGCCGCAGCCTGAGGCCAGATCGCCCGCCCAGCGGGCGTCCAGGCCCATCCAGCCGAGGAGTCGCTGCTCGACCGGGGTGAGCCCGACCGGGGCCGCCTTCGTGGGGACCGGGGTGATAAAACCGAGCTCCTCCAGGATCTGTGCGGGTTCCGTCACCAGGCATGCGCCGTCGCGGATCAGTGTGTGCGGCCCCACGGACATGGGGCTGGTGACCGGACCGGGGATGGCGAAAACGTCCCGTCCCTGCCGCAAGGCAGCGCCGACCGTGATCAGCGTCCCGGATTGCTGCCCCGCCTCCACCACGAGAATCCCATGCGCCAGCCCGCTGATGATGCGATTCCGCTCCGGAAAGTGTTCACTCCTCGGCTCCGCACCCGGCGGCTGTTCGGAAATGACGCCGCCCGTCTCCCGAATTCTATGGTAAATGCCGGCCGCTTCCCGGGGGTAGCAGATATCGGCCCCACCGCCAAGGATTGCGAGGGTCGTACCCCCGACGTCCAGAGCGCCCCGGTGAGCAGCACAGTCGATGCCCCGCGCCATGCCGCTGACTACGACCGCACCGGCCTGCGCCAACTCCCGACCGAAGCGTTCAGCGACAGCCAGTCCGTATGGCGTGGGCTTGCGGGAGCCGACGATGGCCACCACCGGGCGGGCGTCGGGCGTCCAGGGTCCCGCCTGATAGAAGAAGGGCGGTGGGTCCGGGGTCAGCCGCAAATGAACGGGGTAGTCAGGGGCGGGCAGCGCCACCAGCCGGAGCCCGGCCCGCACGGCCCGATCCCATTCGGCCCCGGCGTGGCGCAATGCTGCTGCGTCCTTGCGAACGGCAACCACCGCCTCGGCCGCCTGACGGCCCCACCCCTCCAGCTGGACCAGTTCGGCGGCGGAAAGCCGCCACGCATCCGCCGGATCGGGGCAGGCGCTCATGAGCGTTGCCAGCCGGACCCGACCCACGCTCGGCGCCCTGGCCAGCACCAGCCAGACCAGCGCTCCTTCCACAGGTCATTCCCCCTTTGCGAGGCGGAGCCAGCGGGGCTAGCGCACCCGGGCGGGCAGTCGCTGAGCGGCAATCAGCAGGAGAACCACCTGCGCCAGCCCCTTGGCGAGCGGGGTGGTGTGAATATACTCGTCAAGCCGGTGGCCATTGCCACCCAGCGTTACACCGACCGTGACCGCGGGGATGCCCAAGGCGAGCGGTACATTCCCGTCCGTGCTGGACGGGTAGGACCGGGTCTGAATCCCCAGTTGGTAATGTACCCGGCGAACCACGGCGCACAGGGGATGCTCCTCGGGGATGATCCCCGCAGGCCGGTCGCCCAACAGCTCCAGGTTCGCCTCCACCCCGGATTGGCGGGCGAGATCGCTCACGATGCGCCGCACCCGCTCCTCCAGCCGGCGCAACTCGTCCAGATCAAGCGAGCGGAGGTCGATCACCGCCTCGGCCCGCGCCGCGATGGTGTTGACAGACGTTCCGCCAGTGATCGTTCCTACGTTAAATGTTGTCTTCGGGTTCGCAGGCACACGAATGTCGCTGATTTGCGCAATCATGCGGCTCAGGCTGTGAATGGCGCTGGGAGCGCCGAACGCACCCCAGCTGTGCCCGCCCTCGCTGGCCACCGTGAGGCGGAAACGACGGCTGCCAACCCCCTGGCGGACCATGGAGCCCAGCGAGCCGTCCAGCGGGAGCACGTAGTCGACCTCCGACCGATACCGCTCGATGATCGCTCGGATTCCCCGCAGGTTCCCGAGCCCCTCCTCGCCGACTGTGGCCGTAAAGATCACGTCGCCAGGGAGGCTGATCCGGTCTTCCAGGAGAATCCTTGCTGTGTAAAGCATTGTCGCAACGCTGGCTGAGTTGTCACCGACACTGGGGGCGCGGAGGATCTCGCCGTCAGTCTTCACCCGGATGTTCGTCTCTATGGGAAAGACTGTGTCAATGTGGGCCGCCAGCAGGACCGTCGGTCCACCGCCGGTGCCGCGAATACGGCCCGACACGTTGCCGATGGCGTCCATGGAGACGTCTGCCAGACCCAGACCGGACATGCGCTCCTGCACATACTCGCTCCGCCGTCCCTCGGAAAAGGTTGGGGCAGGGATCTCACAGATCGTGATCACTTCCTGAATCAGTTCAGGAAGAATCGACTGCGCCCGCTCCACCAAATTCCGGGCGGTAGGAGTGTCCGTTTGTGGGTTCATGTGCAGAAGCCCCCTTTAGCGTTTCAACTTTGCATTATACCTGATCACCTTGCCAATGGAAAGGGACCCATCGTCCGCCGGGTTTCAGCGGCGGCAAAACCATGTAGACCGGGGGTTGTTACGTGTACCGAGAGCGTTTTTGCAAGTGGTGTGAAACCGCAGCCGGTGCGTTCGCCGGTGGCTGGTTCGGTCGCCACACCGAGGTAGCAGGGGAGTTGCTCCACTACGTGGAGGCGGGTGAGGGGACACCGCTGCTGCTGCTCCATGGCTTTCTGGAGTGGTCCTACACATGGCGGCACTACCTGCCGGCACTCGCCGGGGTGGCACGGGTGCTGGCTCTGGACCTGCGGGGATTCGGGTTGTCCGAGCGCAATAGGCGCCGGGGTCACAGCCTGGGAGACCAGGTGGAGGTCGTCCGGGGCTTTATGGATCAGCTCGGGATTGAGCGGGCTGTCCTGTGCGGTCACTCCATGGGCGGCGAGATTGCGCGCCGGTTGGCGCTCCTGTACCCCGACCGGG
>JAQBPS010000646.1 GCA_028287415.1 Bacillota bacterium
AGTGCTTGACCGCCATGTTCTTGCTGCCGATGGACAGCGCCGCATCGCCAGCGTTGAACGAATCGCCTGCCTTGGAGTTGGCCTCACCAATCTTCTTGGCGTCCGCCAGGTGGTTCTTCGCTGCCAGCTTGTGGTTCTCGACCTGTCCGGTCATCCCGGCCTGCTGCGCGGCGACAGCGGCGTCCAGGTGAGCGGAACCGGCAGCGAGGTGATTGTCTACTAGTTCCTTGGTGCTCTTCGCGTTCTCCACATGACCAGTAGCGCTGTACGCCTTGGCGCCCATGGCGTCGTAGTGGTTCTCTGCAGCCTTGTTCGTGGCGGCGTTATCGAGCTGGGTTTGGAGCTTCTGGGCGTCGGCCTGATGGAGCTTCGCGTACTCCTTGTGCTGCTGCACCTGCTTGGGCAGCCCGGCGTAGGTGGCGGCGTCAGCGGCGGCGACGTGTGCGTCAGACGCGGAAAGGTGCTTGTTGATGATCTCCTGGGGGGTTCCGCCACTCGCCACACCATTAGACGCATTCATCGCCTTGGTGCCCAAGGAATCGTAGTGATCCTGTGCTGCCTGTACGGCGGCCTGCGCCTTGAGGTGCTTCTGAACGTCCGTGGACGCCTGTAGGTGCGCCGCAGCGTTGTCGTGGTGGTCCTGCGCCGCCCCGTGCTCCCCCGCGAGCAGCGCCGCATTCTTGGCCTTCAGGTGCGCCTCAAAGGCCGCATTGTGCGCCTTGACGGCCTCCGGGGTGTTCCCGAGACTGCCCGCCTTGATGGACGCGTTTTCGGCCTGCTTGCCCTTGGCGATGGCCTGGTTCTTCGCGGCAGCCTGATCGGCCTGAGCCTGCTTCAGGTCCGCTACCTGCTTCTCGTGGTAGCCCTGAATGTTCTTGTGACCCGCCGCTCCCGACGTGTTCCCGATGTTGCCCTGCGCCGTGGCGGCCTGGGCATGGGCGTCAGCGGCAGCCTGATGGGCAACGAGCTTGTCATGCAGCGGGAGATTCTGCTTCCCCGCGTCCGCCGCCTTCGTGGACGACACCCCGGCGTTGCTGCTTGCGGTGTTAGCCGCGTTCTCCAGCGTCTTCTGTGAGCTGAGCTTGTTCGCGGCGATCTTCTCGTGCTTGGCCCCGGCGGTCGCGTGAGCCTGCGCGGTGAAGGAGTTCCCGGCCAGCTCGTTGGCCTTCTGTGCGGCCAGGTGGGCGCTCGCAGCCTGTGTGTGCTGGGCGTGCGAGTCCATCAGGGAGTGAGACCCCGAGTTGTCGGCCTGCTTCACGCTGGCTGACAGGGAGTTCGCCTTGGTAGTGAGGTCGCCCGCCAGGGTCTGGCGCTTGGTGATTGCGGCACCCGAAGCGGCGTGCTTCTCCGCCTGTGCGTAGTGCGTCTGGGCCGCGCCCTCGCTGCCGGTTTGGAAGCGGGCCTGAGCCGCCGCCAGGTGGGCCTTCGCAGCGCTCTCGTGAGCCTTGGCGTCGCTGCTGCCGATGGCCTTATCGGACTGGCCGAATGCGCCCTTGGAGGTCTCGACGGCGGCGGCCTTCTCCGCAGCGGCCTTCTCCGCTTTGGCCTTCTGCTTGGCCATGGTCTCTTCGTGGACGGCCTTGTACTGGGCGGCGGACTTCTGGTGTCCCTCCGCCATCTGGCCGTGGTGCTGCGCGGCGGCGGAGTTGCCCGCCAGTGCGTGGGCCTGCTGCGCTGCCAGGTGACGCTGCGCGGCCTCGTCGTGCTTGACCGACTTCTCATGGTCACCCGAGTACGGCCCGGCAACCATCTTCAGCTTGCCCGACAGGGAGTCCGCCTTGGCAGTGAGATCGCCCGCCAGGGCCTTCCTCTTCTCAGCCTTCGCGGCAGCCTGCTCCGCGAGGTGCTGCTCCTTCATCTGCTGCGAGGCCGCTAGGTGGCCTTCCAGAGCCTTCCGATGGACAGCCGACTGCTCGGTGTTGCCCGCTGCCGAAGCCCACTGGGCGGCATGCTGGTGATCGGAGGCCGCCGACGCGTGCAGGGACCCCTTCATCGCAGCGGAAGGCTCCTGGGCGATCTGGCCTTCCGTCTTGGCGGCAGCACCGGAATACTGCGCGTGCTTCTGCTTCGCCATGGCTACGTTCGCCTGCGCGTGCGTAGCGTGGTCGGTGTACACCCCCACGTTCTTCTGGTGCTGGGCCGCCATGTCGTGGTTGCCCGCCGCCAGATGCGCCGCTGCCGCCGCCTTGTGGGCATCTGCAGCTGCCTTGTGGGCGGTCACCTGAGAGGCATACTGGGGCGCCCCGTGGTTACCCACCCCCATGAGCGACTGAGCGTGCTTGGACTTGGTGAGGGCGTCAGCGGTGAGGTTCTTCGCGGCTGCCTCCGCCTTCGCGGCCTCCGCCTTCGCGGCGGCCAGCTGCTTCGCGGCCTCCGCCTTCGCGGCGGCTTCCAGCTTGGCCTTTTCAGCCTGAACGGCTTCCTGCTTCGCCTGGCTTCCGAGACTCTTCGCCTTGACGCCGTGAACTGCGCTGGTTGCCGTGTGGAACTGAACACCGGGGTGGTTGCCGCCGGTACCGAGCTTCTTGAAGGCTTCAGCAGCCTTCAGGTGTTCCGTTGCGGCGACCGCGTGAGCCTCGGCCTGCTTGGCGGTGGCTCCGCCGGTCTTGGCGAGGTTGTCGGCCTTAGCGGTGGCGTCCTTGGCGACCGTGGCAGCGGCGTGAGCCGTCGCCTGTGCCGCCCCGGTGGCGCTCGCAGCCTGCGAGATTTCCTTGTGCCAGTCGGCCTGTGAGGCGTATCTCTTCTCGGCCTTGAAGACCGCTTTTCCGTTGGCCCCCATGTGGAACCGGCCGGTCGTGAAACCACCCGAGAGGTGCCCGTGCTGCCGGGCAAGACCGCCGCCAGACATGCCCCGGGACGGGATCAGGGGGTTCACCAAGTGCCAGCCGTGGCGGTATCGGAACGCCAACGCACCCACAGGGTTCTTAGAGAAATCCAGGGTGTTCGGATCAACTATCCGGACACCTGCCGGTAACTCCGTGACGAACTGTAACGCGTATAAGGTCTCGCTCATTTCTGGCTCCCCGCCCCCTTCTTGCGCCGCTTCTTGATGGCTGCCGCGAGCTTCGTCCTCGGGGCCTTCGAGAGCAGACTGTTCGATGTGACCCGGGCGCCATCCTGTGACGAGACCGTGGGCACCGTGGTGTATCCGGCGTCTCCGCTGAATTCCGCCGACGCCGCGAGGTTCACCGCATTCGACAGGTGCACGTTGTTCCGCAGCGTGTTCAGCGTCGCCGCCTGCTGCGCGTTGTAGGCGTTCACCAGTGCCTGCTGGGACGGCGTCAGCGGGCGCTTGGCCTTCTGGTCCGCGAGGGCCTGCTTGGTCGCCGCAGACACCTGAGCCTGCTTCGCCTTCGTGGCGGCAGCCTTCGCCGCAGCAGCCTTTTTCGCGGCAGCGGTCTTCGCGGCAGCAGCCTTGTTCGCAGCCTTCGTCTTAGCAGATGCGGCCTTGCTCGCGGCGGTCTTCGCAGCAGAGGCGGCTTTCTTCTTGGCCTTTGCGGCGTCCGCAGTGGCCTTGTTCTTGTACGCCGAAGCGATGGCCTTCTTGGTGGCCGAGTCGTGGCCGTTGCTGTCCTTGATCTGCTGTGCAGACATGTCCTTCTGCGACGGCCCGACCGGCTGACCGGCAGCGTTGACTGGAACCCATCCGTGCTTCCAGCCGACTGCACCCGGAGGCAGCGTGTGCTTGGTCTGCTGACCGGATTGCTGACTCGTCTGCTTGGCCGGTGCAGGGGCCTTTTTGGCAGGCGCCGACGTGCCGCCGGAAGGGGCGTTAGCCAGTTCCACCGCAGTAGAGCCGTCCAGTACTGAGCGCAGGAAGGTCATCGGCTGTGACAGCTTCACGTCGCCCTTGTTCGGGGTCGCGCGGGCCTTCATCTTCGCGGCTTCCCATTCGGCGACAGCAGAGGTGGCAGCGGCCCGAACCTCCGGGTGCACCTTGCCCTTGCCGGACGCCCAGTTCTTCGTGACGCCGATCGCCATCTGGACGGCTTTCGACTTCTCCATCCCGCGCTTCTCGATGAAGCTGTGGGCGAGGTTTTGGATATAGGGGGGAAGCGATAACGATTTGTCGCGGAAGAGGCCCGGACCTCCCGGCTTCCCCAGCGGGTGCGGCGTGGTTGCTAACGCCGCAGTCTCAGCACTCATTTCTTGCGCTCCGTCGGTTAGGTGCTGCTCAGTGGAACGCGGCGAGCTTGATGGTGGTGGCAGACGCGGTGACCTTCACGGTGTCCCCGGTGATGCTGTACACGAAATCGGACGGGTCGAGGAGGTATGTGGTGGTCGCGGCGATGGTGTAGGTCTTGTCCGGCACGGTGAGGCCCGTGGGGAGCACCAGGTTGGACTTGACGACGAGGGTGCCGCCCGCGCTCCCGCCATCAACGTAGAGCCAGGTGGCCCCGTCGTTCTGGAAGGTGTTTCCGGTGACGTCGGCGGCGGCGGTAGCGAACGCGGTCAGTCCGGAGTTGGCGGCGGAAATGACGGTTAAGGCGGTAGTCATAGTTCGGGGTCCTCACGTGAGCTGTTCAGGCTGGCATGCCAAATACCAAACTACCGGTTTTCCCGTCAATCTGGGAGGCTAGTATCTATGGGGAGGAATTGCCCTACAGCTGCGCGGGCAGGGTGGTCACTACGGGTTTTCCGGGGAACGGCGGGGCCGGGAAGCACCGGCATTTGGGGTGGCGTCCTCCGGGGTGCAGTCCTTCGGGGGGGTTGGCCACGTCATAGTTTTTGCCGATCAGCCACCGGCAATCGGGGGTGGTCCGGTTGTCCAGGACGCCTCCCCATCCGAGGGTGCTGTTTCCGGTGATGTCGGAGAGCTTCCCGGAGGTTTTGGCCGCTTCGATACGCCGGGTGGACGCCTTCTTGTGTGCGGTGAACAGGGTCTTTTCCCGGGCGAGTGCTGCTTTCAGGTCAGGCGCTTCAGCTAGTCGCTTGATGGCGTTGATGAGGTAGGCAGCCCTGTATCGCCGGTTGCCTTTTTTGGCTGCGTCCTCGGGACGGGTCCCCCCGATCGGGGATTTCTTCCCCGGTTTGTACTTGAGGATTCCTGCGAGGACGGCGAGAACGAGTTTTCCGGGGGCTTTCAGGACTACCGAAATAGCCCGCGTCGCGGTGGCGAGAGGCGGGCCGGATTGCAAAACTGCTAGTACAGCTGCGACCTCCGCAGCGTGTTGTAACGATTCTGGGTCGGCCTTTTGCGGAACTTGCTCGGTCATGTGTTCTCCCGGTACTATCCCTTTCGGGTGGTTGGGTGATTGGACCCCCGCTGGTTGAGTGAAAGCTCCCGGCGGGGGTCCGATTTTTATGCCTTCCCCGGCTTGGCCTGCGTTGTGTTCCCGGCCTTCGCGGCAGCACCCTTGCTCTGGACTAGCTGTACAGCCTTGTTGATCTTGGCCCCGGCCTTCGCCATCTCCATCTTGTCCTGGGCGTTCGCCGCCCCCTTGGCCATGCCTGCCTGTGGGCCGCCCTGCGCGGCGAGAGACTTCTGAGCTTCCAGGCCCACCTTCTTGGTCTGCAGCTCCAGGTCCATCCGCTGGGTGATGCGGTCTTCCAGACCAGCGAACTCCTTGTTGACTTCATCCATAGGCATATCCAGGTAAGTGCCCATCATCTTGGTCAATTCGGTCATGAACGCCTGCGGTACCCGCAGCTCGGTCGGCGTGGTGCCGAAACCCAGCAGGAGAGCCTTGACGGTGTCCAAGTCACCTTCTGACAGGGGCCCGAACTGGAACGTCGGGCAAACGCCCTTGGGGCCGAAGTTGTACATCACCAGGTCGGCCAAGACATAGTTCGTAATGCCCTCTCCCAGCTCCTTGGCGGTGCCTGTGAGCGACTGGAGAAAGAAGTCCGACTGATCCTTGGACAGGGCGTATGAGCCGCCGGGAGAGTCCGGGAGGTTGGTGAACCCGGCGAGCACGGAGGCAGCCATCTGGTTGTCCAGGTAGTTGATGAAATCCTGGAACAGTGCACCCGCTCCGGTGCCGGTCTCCAGGGTGTCCACGGTGATCTCAGAGGACGTACCGAGGACCCCGCCGTTTTTCACGTACCGCAGGGCCTGCGCGTACTGCTTCGCCCGGGTCTCATCCTCGGCCTTGACGACGTACCGGCCGGTAGCCTGCGCTTCCAGGAAAGTCGCCCAGAGGAACAGCACTTTCTGCTTCTTGTCGTGGAGCCAGTAGATCAGCTCCATATCGCTGTGGCCGCGTGACGCGGAGATGTGCTGGTTGTTCAGGTGAACCCATGAGTACTGCGCCGGGATGTCGATCCAGATGTTCGGCCAGATCGCACCACCCACGGACACCGGGCGCTGCCGGAAACCACGGAAGGCGCCGGTCTTCGGGTCACGGGCTATCGCAGTGGTCGAGGAGGGCCGGAACGCCAACTTCTCGTAGACGATCTTGCCTTTGTCGTCGGTTGTGAAGACCTTTTCGAAGCACGCCTTGCGGTAGGTCCGGGCGGAGAGAGCCTGCGCGATGAGCAGCCTCATCGGGGTCTTCATCCCCCCTTGGTTGGCGGGCTTCGATAAGACGTCCTTGACGAACTTGGCCTCTCCGGTATCGCCGGGACCCGCGATGATGTCCCAGGGGGCGGACCGGATAGGCAGGGTCAGCACCTGCTGGATCGTCCGGGCTTTTCCGTCCCTGCCCAGCATCTCGTCAAAGTCGAGGGATTCCCATTCCCGCTCATCCAAGAGGATGCGGCCGGGGACCCCGGACCAGGATGCGGCGTAGGAGTCCTCAAACGCGTATAGCGAGCCCTCTTCGGCCTCTAACGCGACCTCGGGGGCACCCTTTGCCGTCTTGGAGAGGGGAGCCCCCGCCGCTGGATACGCAGGGCCATAGGGCAGGGAGTACTCTGCCGGTGTCGGCAGGCCATTACCCTGCTGCTCATCCGCCACGGTAGTACTCCCCTAATCTCTGATGCTGTCCGGCTTATGCTAACATTCGGGAATTTCGCACTACCACCCTGCGAGCCTCATATCCGCGTCCGTATCCCACTTTTCGACCACGGCATCCACATTGGGGTTCTCCGGGTATTTCTCATCGACGGCCTTCCAAGCGGTGTCCTTCAGCTCCTCGTACGGCGGGACGTCTGATGGCAGCCAGTACGCGTGGATGACAGCGTCGGCCCGGTCGGTGGATCGCCCCAGCCGGGTCTTGATGTCGTCTTTCTTTTCGATCTTGTACTTCGGGGTGCCCGGCTGTGTGTCGAACCGGGGGCAGGTCAGCTCGGCGAGCAGCTTGTCATCCCTCGGGAAGGCGATCACCGCGCCGCCCTTCCGGGACGGGTTCAGCAGCTCCCGGAGGTTCCACCAGGCGGCGGCCCGGTCATTGATGAACGTCATCTTGCCGGTGGTGTCCTTGCGGTGGGAGTTAGCCGCAGCAATGAACGCGTAGGTGTCCTGGCTGTCCCGCCGCAGCTTGGCCACGACACCGGAGCCGACACCGATACCGTCCACGATGTACTTCGCGTTCGTCGGGGCACCGTGCTTGACGGCGATCTCCTGAAGGTCATCGGCCGTGGTCAGCGGGTCCTTGGACGGGAAGGCGATCAGCTCCCGGACTACGTCACCCTGCCGGATTGCGGCGACCGTCGAGTCCTCGCCACCGTCGGCGATGTCCGCACCGATGACGATGTTGCCGGTCTGCTGGGCACGCGGCTCCACCAGGCACACCGGCTCTTCGGTGTCGGGGTCGATGATGTACGTGCCGTCGCGCCACTGCTCCCACCGGGCCATGGCTGCCTCGGCCCACGCGAGCGGGATGACGCCCTCGGAGGATGTCTCCGGGAACAGGGCCCGCACCTTCGATTTGAAGAGAGAGGACTCCTTTCCCCACCCAACCATCGACTCATAGACCCATGTTGGACCGACCAGGGTCTTCTGGAGTGTGGAGGACACCGGCTCAGTGGCGAACGGGATGCCCTCTTCCTTCATGTACTCAACGAGCCTCGGGTACCGGGAGCAGGCTTCCTCGGTCATCAGCGGGGAGCGCAGGGCGTCAATGCGGATCTTGTTCCACTTTTCGCCCAGCGGGGAGTCCGGGGAGCACACCTGACGGAAGTGGGCCGACGGGTCCGTGGGGTTCCCGATGGCCAGGACGCGGCTGCTCTCGTTGGTGACCAGGGAGTCCACGGCGTCCCAGATGGACCGGTCCACGCCGCACGCCTCATCGATGACGACAAGGATCTTTTCGGCGTGGAACCCCTGGAACGCGGAGTCTTCCTTGTCCGGCGGCTTCTGGCCGATGCCGACCAGTTCCCCGTTGATCTTCCAGCTGGGTATGGGTGAGGAGAGGATCTGGCCGGGGATGGTGAACCCGCGCTCTTTGGCGAGGTTGTGGGCGCGCTGAATGTACCGCCAGAGGATGGAGGCGACCTGGCGGGCAGTGGGTGCGGTGGTGACGAGGAAAACCTCGTCCATGGGCGTGGTGGCGATCCACCAAGCGGACAAACGGGATGCAAGGTGCGATTTGCCTGCTGCGTGGCACGACTGGACGGCAGTAAATCGGTGGTCCCGGACGCTCTCGCAAATCTCCGTCTGCATGGACCACATGTCCTCACCGAGGATGTCGTTCACCCAGATTGCCGGGTTCCGGTGGGAGTCCTTTTTTGCCTGTAATTCGTAGAGGGTGGCGAGCCTGTCCACCCATGCACTACCTGCCACGCCCGCCCCTTTTCCCTACGAATTGAACCCCCGTAAGGCCATTGTACGGAGAAGTCAAGGGGCGGGCGATCTTGCTGCTATTCGCTGGTTCCCGGAAGGCCTGCGATGTCTTCCATCGTGTGAAGGCGCATCCGTAGCCGGGCCTCCTCCTGGAACTGCTGCCGGATCTGGCGGTCTTCCAGTTCCTCCTGTAAGGAAGCCTTTCCGGCCAGTGATTCGGCCTGGCGGCTGAAGAACCCCGAGACCGCGTCCAGCACCTCCGAGGTGGCGCCCATCAGGTCGATAGCGACCGTCATCGGTGTCCACCGCAGCGCCGGACCGGCGACCGGTTCCTCGGTTACGTAGACGATCGGAGCACCGTCCAGGTCTTCATCATCGCGTTCCGGTTCGTAGTCCATGGCAGACACCCCTTTCACAGAATTGCAAGGTCCGACCAGCCGTCGGCGCCCACGGAAAAGACCATCAGACCCGAGCGGGATTCTTCTCCGGTGGTATTCGTGTACCAGGTCGAGCCATTGTCCAGGGCGGGGGCCTGCAGCCAGAGTTTCCCGGCGCCGACTTCCTGCGCGTGGAAATGGTGGAAGTGACCGGTCAGGAGAATGCGGGCCGCCGCTACGGGCTGCTCTCCGAAGGTCTGGCCGCGCCACCAGTCCACGATCTTCCCCGGACTGCGCACCTGATGGCCGTGGGCCAGACCCACGACGGTCCCGGCGATGTCCACGCTCACGGTCTCCTGCCACCGTTCCGGCAGGATGAACTTGACGTGCCCGAAGGCGTCGGGGTTGCAGCCGAAGGCGTCCGCGACCTGCTGCAGGGTCTCGATGCCCCAGTCATCGGACGGGGGTCCGATGACCTTGCCGTTCACCCGGTGCTGGGCGTGGTTGGAGGCGCATACCGCAGCGGTCACCTGGTCGAACTGGCGGGCCAGACGGGCTAGTCCGTCGAAGGTGATGCGGCGGTGCAGGCGGACCATCTCGGTCATCGTCAGGTCGTTCGTGGCGATTTGTGAGGGGACGTTCTGCTGTCCCTCAATGCAGTCCCCAGCGTCCATCCACACGGCGGAGTCCACCGGGCGGCCAACGGCCTTGAGATCACGTACATGATCCTGTACGCGGTCGAATTTCTCGGCGATCCGGGCCACCAGCTCCGGCGTCCCGCCCTTCCGGTCCACCTTGCCGGTCTGGGCATCCGCGTACGCCACCACGAGGCCCCGAGACGGAGCTACACGGGGCCGTGGGGTGCGTTTGACGCGCATGGCGTCCCGAACCATCGCCGCGACGTCCTCGGCCCCGTAACCGGCCAGGGAGGACGGAGCAACCCGGAACTTCAGGCGCCACACCGCTTGGGTGACGGCCTTCGCGTCCTCATCCGATCGGGTCCAGGCCGCCGGGTCGTACTTGGCCTCGGTCAGCTGCACGTCCCAGCCTTCAGGAACAGCCAGCCCTAGGGCCTCTACCGCTGCCTTCCAGGCTGTCGGATCCTGCGGACTGGCCGTTGTAGGGGCCGTGACGACAGTCATCGCGCCGGAGGGGTCGAACGCTACGCCGGGCTGCCACTCCCGGCCGACAGGACCCGTCGGGAGGGTGGGGGCGGAGGAGGGACCCGCCTGTCCCGGGGAGAGACCGAGTAACGCGGTCAGATCATCGGATAGTCCACCGCTCATGATTCACCCCTCAGCTCAGCAGCCAGTTTCTGTACTTCGGCCTTCAGCTGACGGTGGGAAAGGTGGTAGAAACCGATGACGGGCAGCCAGAGGATGTTGGCTACAAGGTTGGGCCAGGTCTGCCCCCATGCCCACCATAACCAGCCCGTCACTCGCTGTCCTTGGGGCAGCGGCAGCCGGAGGCGGTACCCCGCTTGCGGTGCCGGAGAACGGTCTTGTCGGCGACCGCGTAGCCGTTGCGGGTGAGGGCCCCGGCGATGACGGAGCCGGGCAGGCCGGGGTTGTCGATGACCCGGCGCAGGTAGTCCCGTTCGTCGGCGTCGATCTGGCTCAGAATCTTGGAGACGGTGCACTGCGGGCCGGGATACATGCCGGTCTGGGTCTCGACGCTCGCTAGATCGTCTATGAGGCTCAAAGGTCCCCCACTTGTTGGTACATATAGCCCGATCGTTTCCGGCTACATGAAAGGTAGCTTAGGAAGCAAGTCTTCGACAACCAGCTACAGAACCTGCAACGAGTCCTGCAAAACGCCGAAGGGGCGGAGAGAGTGACTTCTCCGCCCCTGCTCTGCTAGCACATGCGAGCGCCCCGGGCCGCCCCGCACGGCTTGCACAACGGCAACTCCTCGGCCCTCTCATACTCGGACTGCGTCCCCGTCCCCAACCAGTAGCAGAACAGGTCAGGGGACCGACCGCACAGGGCGGGGTACCCGCTGCTAGGGGAATGTCCCTGGTGCAACAGGTGGTGCACCCGGCTGGTGTACAGGTACACCCGCTGGTAATAGATATCGGGCTGGTCCATGCGCCTCCTCCTACAGGACAGGCGGCCCCCGGATGATCCCGGGAGCCGCCGCATGCTGCTACTTGATCTTCACAATCGTCGTGCCGACCGGCGACCCGTTCGCGTTGATCGGGATCGGTGCCAGCCACTTCACCACCGTCTTCTGATCACCGTCCCGGGGACCCGTCAGATACCGGTGGAAGTGAGCCCGGCGCACATGAGCCACAGGAGACCGCCTGCCGCCCTGCGGACCCCTGGACTCCCCCTCACCCGCAGGCTCATCCCAACGGCCCACAGAAGCCAGCGCAGGGCCCACACGGAACCCGACCAGCTGCCGGGCCACCTTCCCGCCGCCCCTGGCCTTACGCTCCCAGCTCTTCCCCTTCGGCGGAGCCGGGGCCCGGAACTCCTTCGGCTGACTGTCCAGCCCCTGCGAGGCCAGATACAGCAGGTGCGGCACAGCAACGTGCAGCAGATCCGACATGAAAGCCCGCTGAAAGTCGGCGCTCTGACCCTGAATCGTCGGGTCCCACTGGAACCGGTCCAGGACATTCGTAATGATCTCCCCAACCGTGGCATCCGCACCCGTGATCGGGATCGTCACACGGGACATGTCCCAGTCGATGACCTGCGACCTATCCGAGGACAACACCTCAGAAATCATCGTGAGATGGAAGAACCGTGCCGCCGGATCGGTGGTGTCGCAGTACCGCTTGGCCCGCGTCATGCCCGCCGTGTACCAGCCGAGCAGCCGCGTCGGTTTCCCCGCCGGGTCCGCCATGTCCACCGGCTCCGCCAGGTACACCGCCGGATTCGGGTGCAAGATGTTCGCCAGCACCAGCGGCGGGAACTTATCGGAATCGGATGTACGCAGGTGTTGGGTCAGGCCAGGGTGGATCTCCTGCACTACCCGCCACCGGGCCCACAGTTCATGTGTCGCCACCTCCTGGGCCGTCATCTGAAGGTGGAAGGCAATCATGGGGTCTTTCGGCGTGGGGACGCGGGGCATTACCCCGGTACGAAGCAGCCCGTCAACGACCGGTAGCCATCCGCAGTTTCCCAGCCAGGTGTTCGTACCATGGGCCCGCCGTTCCAGGTCGATCACAAATTTGGTAGCCGTCCAGGGGTGGGCTTTGTAGGGGTAGGTCTCAAACAACAGGGTGGGCATCTGGTTGTACATGCTGTCCTCCACGTTGAACGTTGTATCTACCCTAACGCATTGGGGGAGAGGCGTCAAATGGCCCCCTCCCCCAAGATCACTTCCTCCGCTTGCGACGCGCCCGGTACTTCCTGGTAGCCACGGTCACGGCGCGAGCGGTCATCCCGGCATCCGCGCCCCGCCAGAAATCAGCGGGGAACCGATCGACCCGGTCGGAGAACCGCCGGTACGCGGGCTGTTTCATCCACTCCCGTACCAGGTCGTCCCACTGGTCATGCGAGATACCTTCGTCCGTCATGCGCTCTCTTTCACAGGCTGGTGTATCGGTTCCGGGCACAGGAACTGCCGCCGGGTGCCCAGCAGATGGAACCACAGTGTTCCGGGCGGAGACGGGTCGTAGATGATCGGGCCCTGGCAGAACTGGCAGTACTTTTGGACGATCATTTCCGGGTTGTCAGGCATGCGCCCCTCCGGTGCCACGTCGGATGGTGTATCTACGCTAGCGCACCGGAGGGGCCTGAGTCATATGCCGATCAGGCAATGCCCCTCATACTTGCCTCTACCTGAGTGACCGCCTGTGTCAGGCGTTCCGGCGACACGCCACGCTCACGGCCGAAGGAGAAGAGACCGGCCACCGCCGACTTCATGAACGCCTCGCCGTCCGTCTCCCGCCGGATCCGCTCCGTGGGGTCAGGGTTGTAGGTGACCGCTCCCTCCTTCACCCGCCACTCCCCGGCCAGTTCACCGGCACCCTCATCAGTGATGAGCTGCGCGGTCAGGTCCAGGTACGGGAACGCCTCCGCGATCAGCTCCCAATCCCCGGTGATGTCCTCGACCTCCGGCCACTTCCCGATGTTGTAGCTGTCGGTGAAGATGTTGCCGCTCCAGTCACACCAGCCGTGCGGGCCGCCTATGAAGCTGGAGCTGATACGGGAGGTGTACAGGTACTCCAGGGGGAGGATGCCCAGCTCATCGGCACGGGCGTCCTTGATGGCCCACCGCTCCTTCAGCCAGGCCAGCCGTGTCGGGTAGTCGTCCTGCAGTTCCGGGATCTCGTGCCAGTCGTCCCGCAACGGCATGCGCAGGATGCGGGAGATGATCTCATCCCAGTCCCGATCGTTGCCGGGCAGGTACGACGGCATGCAGGTGCGGATCAGGATCTCGTTTGCCTGCTCCGGGGTCACCTGTACGCCGAATACCAGCAGCAGGGGCCACTTGGTCAGCTCAGTCATGGTCTCTCCTTAGATGGTTGTATCTACCCTACCACAAACCCCGGGAGTCCGAAGACCCCCGGGGCTGCTCTACTGGTCCGGCAGGCCGCATGTACACCGGGCGAACGACTTTTCCGAGCGCGACTCACAGTCAGCAGCGTGCGGCAGCTCGTACAGGGCATCAGATGCAACCTCGCCCACAGCCGCCGCCGCGACAGAGTCCATGTAGTCCTCCGCCCGGTAGCGGTTATGCTCCGACGCCTTCTTGAAGGAGTTGAGCATCAGCGTCAGCTCCTCGCGCACGATCCGGCGGACCACTACCTCATCTTCGGGGGTCATGATGTTTCCTTTCGTTGGGTGAGGTTAGGAGGGGGGAGGGCTGACCGGCACCACTCCCCCCCGGGCCGGTCAGCCCCGCCCCGAAGGGCCTAGAAGCCCATCTTTCCGGCGCAAATCTTGCCGTAGCCGTGAGCGATCGAGAACTCATCCGTGAGCTTCTTGGAGCACTTGAAGCACTGTCCGTACAGCGCCCCGAACTCACTGGCCTGCGCTTGCGTCAGGCGGTCATCCTCCGTGAGGAAGGCGAGGGGCGCCTTTCCGGCGTACTCCCATTCCTTGTACTCGGCATCCCACTTCTTGCAGTACAGGTTGTGGGTCGTGGTGCCGTACTGCGCCTTGTAGTAGACCCCGTCGTGGCAGTAGAAGCCGTCCCCGACCGCCTTCGTGATGGCCTTCGTGGCGCCCTTCACGGGCTCTTTCGGCAACCAGGGGCAGACCTTCAGAGCGTCGATCAGCTTCGTCGCGGCCTTGAATGCCAGGTACGGCGCCTCGGCTTCGGCACGCAGGGCGTCCGGGACGACTCGGGATGCCAGCAGCTTGCCGATGTAGCTCAGCTGGTTGGAGGTGGCTCCCAGGGGCTTCTTACCGCCGCCCGTTCCCGTGCCCTTGCCGTAGCTCTTGGGGGCCGCCTCGACCGCCTTGACGTCGGGCTTCAGGGTGTAGTTGGCGAGCACCGTCTTGTAGTGCTCCGCGAAAAGGTTGCCCGGGTCGGAGGCGACGACCTCGGCCATCATTTCGAGCTGCGACTTGGTGTAGGCGGTGGCGGTAGTCATCTTGGGGTCTCCTTGGTTGGTGTCCCTGTGTTGCGATATCTCTACACTAGCACATCGTTTTGATGTCTGCAACGTCGTACCGGGATTGACCCAAAATATCTACCCTGGTATTCTGGGTACACCTGATCCCAACACCCCCGGAGCCACCGTGAGCGACCAGAACACCGACCGGAACTACGCCAAGATCGAAAGCCTTTTGAGGCTCGCGGAGAACCCCGGCGCCACCCAGGAAGAGCGGGACAACGCCATGGAGAAGGCCGCAGCCATCGCGGCCAAATACCAGATCGACGCGTCCAAGCTGGACCCCAACAGCGGGCAGTACACGCAAGAAGAGATCGTTACCCACGTCTTCGAGGTGCCCACGCTCTACGGCCTCAACTTCACACGGAGTCAGGGGCTGTACCTGGTAATGGAGGCCATGGGTGCCAGGGCCTACCTGCAGCACGTGCACACAAAAACGCAGAACAGGCAGGTAGTGATCTACGCCACCGAGTCCACCATGGAAGTGCTGAAAGTACTCGTGCCCTCTCTGGTCCTTCAGGAGGCGAACACTAACGCCGCGTACCTCCGGAAGCTCAAGCAGGATGATCCGTGGTTCCGCGAGACACAGAGCGCCATCATGGAGTTCCGGGACTTCGGCGACACGGCGAAGAAGTACACCAAACTCCTGAACGCCGCTATCCGCACGCACCGTAAGAGCTTCTGCCTGGCGTTCTTCGTAGAGGCAGCCAAGACGGTGCGGGAGAAGCGGGCGGATGCCGTCCAGTCGGCGGGCGGGGGATACGCGCTCGTGGTGGTGGACACCGCCGCCCGCCTTGACCAGGCCATGGCGGATATCGACCTGAAGAACCACAAGGTGCGGAAGGCGAAGTGGTCGGCGGGCGCGTGGGACAAGGGGAGTGCTGCGGGGGCGGCTTCCATGGTGGGCCAGACCGAGGTTCATGGCGGGCGTACTGCCTTGACTGGGTGATAGGATCAAGCGGGTTCGGGTGATAGGGGGGCTGCTACGGGGCGGCCCCCCTCCGAACATCGGATGACCTGCGGAAACGCAGATTGCCAGCCCCCTTGGCGAAATTGGTATACGCGCCTGATTCAAGTCCAGGTGTCTTCGGACGTACCGGTTCGAGTCCGGTAGGGGGTACTTCATCCCAGCAACCCAGGGAGCATCCCTATGGATCCCAGCGATCTGATCTCGCGCTTCAGTTACCACCCGCCCCGGACGCCGGAGAGGTCCGAGGAACACGAGCGCGTACGGCAGGAGTGTCGCAACTTTGTGGGCTTCCTGGACCACATTCTGCCGGAGGGGCGCGAGAAGA
>JAQBPS010000654.1 GCA_028287415.1 Bacillota bacterium
GCGCCGCCAGCGACCACATGCGTCACCCCTTCGATGCGCTGCGCACTGGCAGCCCCGGCGCCACCGCCCACATATGCGGCACCCTTGCCGCCGGACCGCTGCCGGAACTCCGACAGCCACTGCGAGACCATGGCCGCCTCCCGCGGGTCACTCAGCTGTGAGGCAGCGTGCGCTGCCACCACGACCACCTGCCGCACCGCCGGGTTGTCAGCCGCATCATCCAGCGACGCCTTCAGCTCAGCGAGCTGGGCGAAGTCAGAGGTGCGCAGGCTGCCAGCCGCGGAGTTGAGCAGGATCACCCGGGTTCCCTGATGATCCAACGTCCGGCGGGCCTGGGGGAAGTAGCTGCCGAACAGGTCGCCCGCCTCGTTGGCACCCGGCAGATAGTAGACGGGCAGATCCGGCTGCCCGCTCAGCAACTGCTTCGCCAGCTCAAAGTTCGCGGCATCCGCCTTGGCGACAAAGTCGCCGGCGACCAGCAAGAAGTCTGGCTTCGCCGCAGCAATCGCCTGGAGCGCCGCGCGGGCATGGCTCGTCTGTGGCGAGTCGGGCGTCGCAGCTGAGATCAGGCTGTGCGAGAGCACCGCGAACCGCCAGCGGTCCGCCCCCAGCGTGCCGGGCGCCACGAACAGCGGGTCGGGCGGGAGCGGCTGCTCCGGCGCGCTCACCACCGGCGAACCCCATGCCACCAGGTCATCCAGGACCAGCTCGCCCTTGTACTGCTGGGCCTTGTCCGTTTCGACCGGGTAGATCCGGTTGATGGTGACCGGGTAGCGGACGCCGGCCGGCACGGGGACCTGAAGGTATTTCCAGTCCGTCCAAGTCACGTGCTGGGCGAGGTCTAGCGTGTAGCTTGCGCCGGCGGCATCGCCCAGCACGGTGCGCAGCCTGGCGCCCTTGCCGTCGCCCTTCACCCAGAGGCTGAAGGACTCGGGCTTGCCCGGCAGGGTAAGCGCGGTGTCGGCGTAGGCCGCCCGGGTAGCCTGGCTCGTCGTGAAGTCGTACGCGAGCCGGAGCCCCTGGCCGCGGCGCCCGGGCACCGAGCTCAGTTCGCCCGTCACCCCTGCGGGGTACGACGAAAAGCGCCAGCCCTGGAGGCTTTCAAAATCAGCCGCCAGCGTCTGGGTGGTGCCGCGGCTGACGGGCAGAAGGGCTTGCTTCCCGGCCACGGTGATGGTAACCAGGCCGCTCAGTTCCTGCGCCCGGGTCTCAATGTGGAAGGCTCCGGTCTCCGTAGGCGTGATCGTCAGCACATTCGGATCATAGCCCGAGAAGCTGACATTTGCGGGCTCGATCGGCGCCGTATAGCCGTCCGCATCGGCACCGGCAACCGTGAACGTCGCCGCACCGTCGTTGAGGCTGATCACCTCCGGAGAAGTGATCACCTTGTTGAGCGGACCGAGAATCTGCAGCTGCGTGCTGGCCTTCACGCCACCTGCGCTGTAGTCAATCCGGACCGGGCCGTGCGCACCCGGCACGAACACCCCGCCGCCAAGCAGGAGCCCGGCTGCCGGCGGCTCCACCCACCAATCGCCGGTGGCGGGCACGGCGGCGGGACCGTACATCTCGTCATGCCCGCTGAGTGCGAAGGTCCGAACGAGTCCCGGGAAGACCCGGTCGCCATGCTCAGCCGTGTACTTGGCCCGGAGCGCCATGCCGGACAACTTCCCGCTGCCAGCGGCTGTGAAAATCCCAACGCCGTTCGGCACGGAGCGCTCCTGACCATCAGAGGGCTCATTCGTCACCGTGACCCCGCTCTCGCCCGCTGTGCGGGCGACCATGCTGGTGGACCCGCCTCCGTCGAGGTTAAGGGCTGTATGGGCGCCCTGCTGCTGCAGGAAGCGGGCCAGTCCCAACATCGTCATGCCGCCGCTGGTCTCGCTGCGCCCATCGACCGCCAGGAGGAACATCGTCCGGCCGTCGGCGCTGAAGCCGATTGCCGTGCGGGGGCCCATGCCCTTGTCGTCGAGGCCGGCGGTGGGCGCGCCGTCCTGAAGCAGCACCTCGTTCCCACCTACTGCAAAGCGGAACGGGGCGGCTGCGTCGGTGCGGGGGGCGTAGCTGACTGAAACCGGGTCGCCCACCTTCAAGCCGCTGAGCGCTGCAGCGCCCTTTTCACGCCCGATGAGGACGAAGGTGTCGGTCGGAATCTCGCCGCTGCCCCATGTGTCGGAGACGGCCGTGACCCGGCCATTGCGGACGATCACTTCCCGGATGCCCTGGCCCCACAATGCGGCAAACTTGCGGGTGGTTGCCCCCCAGAGCGAGGTGAACAGGCCGATACCGTCCTCGGGGATGTGCTGATTCAGCGCCGCCAGGGCCTGGCGGCCGGTGGGCAGCACCACGGTCCCCTCCAGCGCCATGGTGGCGAGGCGCCCGACGTTGTCGGTACCGACACCCGCCGCATGCGGCCAGCCGGTCACCGGCCCCTTCAGAAGGACGCCGCCGCCCACAGCGGCCGACAGGGGCGCCTTGGAGCCATTGATATCAAAGTAGTCGCCGTTCACCCCGGCGACGGCGCCCTGCCGGGCCGCCAGCTTGGAGAGCGGCTGCGCCGCCGCTATGGCGCCGGGGTAGAGCAGGTCAGCCGAGATGGCCGGGTTCGTCAGGTCCACGGTCAGGAGGTAGCCCCGGGCCCATCCCAGCTGATCAAGCCGGTCAAAGCTGCTCAGCGTGACGCCGGGCGCCACCGGCGCGGTGACACGGTTGATCAGGAGTGCGACCGGCGCCGCCGGGGCCGGGATTGCAACTGGGGTGACCGGGGCCGGGATTGCAACTGGGATGACCGGGGCCGGGATTGCAACTGGGGCGACCGGGGCCGCCGCAGTGGTAGGAGCCGATTCGGCGCGGGCCGCGACCCCGGCCGAAAGGAGGAGTGGAATTGCGAGCACCAGCGCATTCAGACGCGCAAACCGAAACCGGGTATTCACCGCCACATGTCCCCTTATAGCATCAAGTGTTCGACCACTATAAGGTAGACGTGTCATAGCTTTCTAAAGTTGCAGCTCCGGCGCTTTTCGTGGGTACAAAAAAGCGCCCCGCATGACATGCAGGGCGCAGCTTTTCAGGTTTATTTCATTTTCCGGACGCTTGTTTCCGACACGTTGAGCCGGTATGCCTCCGGTCGCCGCTGCGTGCGGGGGAACACACTCCCGCCCTTACGAACCCGCTCCAGCAGGCCCAAATCAACCTCGCCCACCACGCACGCCCCGGCGTTCCACTCGCCCTCAGCCATGATGCCACCCGGCGGGAACGGCATGTCACACGGCGTAATGATCGCCGAACG
>JAQBPS010000660.1 GCA_028287415.1 Bacillota bacterium
GCGGCCAGGGCCGCCTCCACGCCGGCATGCCCGGCGCCAACCACAACCACGTCATATGCTTTGGTCAGTCCCATGGCACCCTCACTTTCCGATACAGAACCGGCTGAAGATCTGGTCCAGCAAATCCTCCCCGACGCTCTCTCCCGTGATCTCACCCAGCGCAACCCAGGCGGAACGAACGTCGATCGAGATCATGTCGGATCCGAATCCGGTGCGGCGTGTTGCCTGAGCAGCCTCCAGGTGTGCGGCTGCCCGCCGCAGCGCCTCCGCCTGGCGAGCGTTAGCGAGGACGAACTCCTCCTTGTCGACCACGCCGGCAAACCCTGCAATCGCTTCCTCTACCTCGTCCACTCCGCTGCCGCTCTGCGCCGACACCGGATAGACGCGTCCGCCACCAAGTGCCTCTGTCAACTGCACCATGTCAAAGCCCGCTCCAATATCGATCTTGTTGGCGATGCCGAAGCAGGGCTTTCCGGCGGGCAGCAGTGCGATCAGGTCCCGGTCCTCGTCGGTCAGACCGTCTGCGGCATCGACCACGAGCAGGATCAGGTCCGCCCGCTCAAGCATGGCACGACTCCGATCGACGCCCAGCTGTTCAACAACATCCTTGGTCTCCCGAATACCGGCGGTGTCCGCCAGAACGACCGGCAACCCGCGAATATTGACCCATTCCGCGATTACATCCCGGGTAGTGCCGGGAATTTCCGTGACGATCGCCCGATTCTCGCGCACGAGGCGGTTCAAAAGGCTGGACTTGCCCACATTCGTCCGGCCGGCCAGCACCACCTGCAGGCCTTCACGCAGCAGCTTGCCCTGGTGCGCGCCCGCCAGCAATCCGCCAATGCGCGCCAGGCACCAGTCACAGCCCGCGTCCACCTGATCCTGCGTCTGCACTTCCAGGTCCAGTTCGGGAAAGTCGATGTCCGCTTCCAGGTGCGCTGAAACCGCCAGCAAGCGCTCGCGGATTTCCCGGACCGCACTGCTGAGTTCGCCCCGGAGTTGGTGTACCGCAGCATCCATCGCCCGCTCTGTCTTCGCCTGAATAATGTCGATCACGGACTCCGCCTGAGCCAGGTCCATGCGCCCATGCAGAAATGCTCGGCGTGTGAACTCCCCCGGCTCCGCCAATCTCGCCCCCGCCCCCAGCGTTGCATCGAGCACGCGGCGTACCGCCACCTGCCCCCCATGGCAGTGCAGCTCCAGCACATCCTCACCCGTGAAGGAGTGCGGACCCCGCATTACAACCGCCAGCCCTTCGTCTACCGTGGCTCCGCTGGCGTCGATCATCACACCGTAAACCATGCTATGTGACCGGCGGCTGCCGAGCGGGCTTCCCCGGCGGGGACGGAATGCCCGCTCCCCCAGTGCAACAGCATCCGGTCCGCTCACGCGAATCACCCCGACACCGGCGTCGCCCATACCGGTTGCGATCGCAGCGATCGTATCCTCGCCTTTCAAATCTGCCCACCCCCCGCCATATGCATTGTGCGCAGTTGTGGCGCACGTCGGCTGCCATACCTCAAAAAAGCCCAGTAGCAAGAGCTACCAGGCTTCCGATGTTTTGGGGCTACCGCTTCAGCTGAATCACGACCCGCCGAAACGGTTCCTCCCCTTCACTGGTGGTGACCACGTCAGGGTTCTCCTGGAGTGCCAGGTGGATCACACGCCGCTCGTGGGCGCTCATGGGCTCCAGCACCATGGACTCGCCATTGCGCTTGACTCGCTCAGCAAGACGGGTGGCCAGCCTGGTCAAGGTCTCCTCCCGCCGTTTCCGGTAGTCCTCCACATCAAGCAGAACGCGCTGCCCGTCATCGCCGACCTTTGAGGCCACCAGATTCACCAGGTATTGCATGGCATCAAGGGTCTGGCCGTGGTGACCGATCAGGATGCCGGCTTCAGCGCCAGCCACGTCGACATGCAGGTATTCGTTTTGTTCCTGCATGCTGATGGTGACCTCGACACCCATGGCATCACAGACTTCCCGGAGGAAGAGTTCCACCCGCTCGCGCCGCGATTCCGTGGGCGTTACCCGCACGAGTGCGGGCTTGGCGCCGATCCCCAGAAAGCCGCCCTTCCCCTCGTCGAGGACTTCGACCTTCACCCGGTGAGACGGCAAGCCCAGCTCTTCGATCGCCGCAGCTACTGCTTCATCGACTGTCCGGCCGCTCTTCTCGAGGGCTTTCATTGCCTTTTGGCTTCCCCTTTCGGACCCTGCGCCCCCGTGAGTCGGGGGAACCCGGGATAGATGGCCTGCTGAGCCAACCCGAAGACCGTGCTCACAACCCAGTACAGAACAACACCAGCGGGCATCCTGAACGTGATATAACCGAACACCAGCGGCATCAAGTAGGTCATCATCTTCTGGTTGGGATCGTTGCCCATGCCCGACAGATAGCTCTGCGCAAACATGGCGATCACCGTGATCGCCGGCAGGATGAAATGGGGATCCGGGAGCATGAGGTTGATGCCGATGAATATCGGCGAGGCATGATGCGCCTCGGGCTTAAAGTTGTTAACCACTGCGAAGATCGCATACAGGAAAGGCATCTGGATCAACATCGGCAAGCAGCCGGAGAACGGGTTGACGCCCTGCGACTTGTAAAGGCCCATCATCTCCTTGTTGAGCTTGTCCGGCTGATCCTTATACTTCTCTTGTATTTCTTTCATCAGCGGCTGTACTTCCTGCATCCGCTTCATCGACTTTGTCTGGTAGATGGTCAGCGGGAGGATAAGCACTCGCAGTGCCAGGGTCAGCAAGATAATCGATAGACCGTAACTGCCGGTGAAACTGAGGAACCAGGCCAGCACGGCCGTCATTGGCGTAACCAGCCATTGGGGCGCAAAGCTAAAGGCGGCAAGCAACGCGCAGAAACCCCCTCAAGTAAGTCGTCCGAAGCGGGCGCATGTCAGGGGACTGGGTCGTAGCCGCCCGGGTGAAACGGGTGGCAGCGCATGATCCGCCTGACGGCGAGGTAGCTCCCTTTGCCTGCCCCATGCTTGGCTATGGCCTCATAGGCATACTGGGAACAGGTCGGGTAAAAGCGACACGTGGGGCCACCCTTGAGTGGCGACAGATGCCGCTGATAAAAGCGGATCAGTGCCATCATGACAGTTTTCACGGTGCCTGTCCTTTCTAGCGAACAAGCCCGGCGCGCTCAAAAAGGTCGCCGAGCAGTGTCTGTAGCTGGCCAAAGGCCATCTCCCTGGACGACTGCCGAGCGATCACAATCACCAAATAGCCCGGCTTAACACGGGCCCACAGCAGCCGGACTGCCTCTTTGATCCTGCGCTTGATGCGGTTACGCACCACGGCATTGCCCAGCTTCTTGCCGGCGGCAAAGCCCACCCGGGTGATTCCCGGAGGCTTTTGTGGAAGCACATATAACACAGCGGCCCTGTTGGCCACTGATCTACCCTTGGTGTATACCGCCTGAAAGTCGAGGCGGGACTTCAACCGAAATGTTCGTTTCATTCAGCTGGGGAAGGATTCGACCGTCCACCGGCGCATCCCTCCCCAGACCTCCATTCTAACGCCGTGAACAAAGATTCCCTGAATGGAAAAAGAGCCACGACAAGTCGCCGCGGCCTAGACTGCGAGACGCTTCCGACCCTTGAGTCGACGGGCCTTGATCACCCTTTGGCCACCACGAGTGCTCATACGGCTGAGAAAGCCGTGAACCTTCTTATACTGGCGGTTATGCGGCTGGAACGTGCGCTTCACGCATACACCCCCTAAACATTTACCCAGGAAAGCACACGCGGAATTATACAGGAGGATTAAGGGCCCGTCAAGCGAGGTATCCGGGTGCCGCGACGACCCACGGTGTGACCGCCCGGGAGGCAGTTGCTGGGATAACCTTACGCACAGACCAGACAACCTTGGGGATACCATAGTCTGTCTAAGTTCCGCGCGACCTTCGCGCGCCTTTCATCTAATATAGCTGTCCACAGAACCATAAACAGTTTATACCCACCCTCCCTCCTCCTGGGGAGAACAACCCACAGTTTCTTCACGGGTTGCCTTGGGTTATTCAGTGTGCGCCGGGCCTTTTCCCCAATCGCGCGACCACTGTGTGGGTAGTTTACCGGAAGCCTGTTGATAACTTTGTGGTGCTCTGCTATGATGAGTCGTGCAGCCCGTCCACTTCTACCACTCGGTGGAAAGTGGCACAGGCTCACATCTTTTTATGCACAAGTTGTGGATAACAATGTGTGTAACTTGTTGATACTCGCCGCAAGCCACGCCGCGGAGGCCCAGCACGGTGGCGCATCCACGTCGTTGATGCGTCGATTTCATCCCTTCGAGGAGGCTCACCCCATGAAGACCGAGTTGTCTCAGGTATGGCAGCAATGCCTCGAGGTGCTGGAACGCCAGCTCCCCAAGTCCAGCATAGAGAATTGGCTGCGGACAACGAAGCCTGTCGCTGTAGTGGAGGACACCATTATCGTGGGTGTGCAGGGTGAGTTCGCGAAGGACCGGCTGGAATCCCGCTATGGGTACCTGTTGCGTCAAGCACTTAAAGAACTCACCAACCGCAATATGAATCTGAAGTTCGTCTCCAACCCCAACATGATCGAGGATGCAGCGCCCGCGCTTGCCGTCGGGCAGAGCGGGGCCGCCGCCGAAATCGCAATGCCGCTGCCGGCACCCGTGCCTGTTGCTTTCCCGGAGGGTCTGGCGAAGCCGCTCAATCCCCGCTATACATTCGAGACGTTCGTAATTGGCAACTCCAACCGTTTCGCCCATGCCGCATCGCTCGCCGTGGCCGAGACGCCCGCCCGGGCCTACAATCCGCTCTTTATATATGGAGGCGTGGGCCTCGGCAAGACCCACTTGATGCACGCCATCGGCCATTTCGTGTGCGCGCAGAATCCCCATACACGCGTGGCGTACGTCTCCACCGAAACATTTACAAATGAGTTCATTAATGCACTCCGCGATAACTCTACGCTAGAGTTCCAAAATAAATACCGCCACGTTGACGTACTACTGATCGACGACATTCAGTTCCTGGCGGGCAAAGAGCGAACCCAGGAAGAGTTCTACCATACATTTAACGCGATCCATGAAGCGAATAAGCAAATTGTGATCTCCTCTGACCGACCGCCCAAGGAGATCCCCACCTTGGAGGACCGGCTCCGCTCCCGGTTTGAGTGGGGCCTGATCTGCGATATCCAGGCACCGGACCTGGAGACACGGATCGCAATTCTGCGCAAGAAGGCGCAGATCGAGTCACTCAATGTGCCGGACGAGGTCCTCAGCTATATTGCGACCAACATCGCCACGAACATCCGTGAACTTGAAGGCGCCCTGACGCGGGTGGTCGCATACTCCGCCATGATGCGCAGCGCTGTCACCAACGACCTGGCACTATATGCTCTGAAAGATATTCTGCCGCCGCACCGGCCAAAGCAGGTGACAATCGATGCCATTAAACAAGTGGTAGCGGAACACTACAATATTCGCCTTCAGGACTTCGTAATCCGCAACCGGACCCGCAGCGTGGCCTTCCCGCGTCAGGTAGCCATGTACCTCTCCCGGGAGATGACCGACGCCTCCCTGCCCAAGATCGGTGAGGAGTTCGGCGGCCGGGATCATACTACGGTCATCCACGCGTGCGATAAAATCGCTGAGGACATGAAGCACGACCCGTCCTTCGCTGCGACCGTGGAGCAGATCATTGCCCGGATCCGTGCGGATTGAACCCTAACTTACCCACACGCGGTGGATAAGTTCTGTGGATATCATTGTTGACAACCTTCCGCTCAAGGAATTTCCCCAGGACGCGCGGAACATGTGGATGAAGTGCGCGCCCTTACCCACACATTATTATGTCACGCGATTGAAGCGCCTGTAGATATCCACCGACTTCTCCACAAATCCACAGCCCCTACTATGATCATTGCTATCAATGACCATTGCACACCAGCGTGGTGAACGAACAACGAACCTTAGAACCGCGCCCAAAGGAGGCCTCTCCGGTGAAGATCACGATCAGCCAGGAAGCGTTGAACAGTACCCTCAGCATTGTCGCCAAGGCGGTATCCACAAAGAACACCATCCCGGTGCTCTCCGGCATTTACCTGGGCGCCCGCAATGGGGTCCTGACCGTGCGTGCCACCGATATGGAACTGGCCATTGAGTCTTCGGTAACCTGCCAGGTGGCCGAGGAAGGCGAGATCGTGCTGCCGGCGCGCTACCTCAGCGACCTGGTCCGACGCATTCCTTTTGGCGACATCGAGCTGGCTGTGGAACACCGCAACGCTACGGCCACTGTACGCTGGGCGAAATCACAGTATGTGATCCATGGCTTTCCGGCTGATCAGTTTCCCAGCGTACCGGACGTTGAAGGCGCTTCTACCTTCACGGCAAGCCAGGTACTCCTCAAAGACCTGCTACGCCAAACCACCTTTGCGGCCGGACACGACGAAAGCAAGCCCTGGCTTACTGGTGTGTTGTTTAAGCTCAAAGAGAACCGTCTGAACGGGACAGCCACCGACGGCGTTCGCATAGCCTATGCGGAAACCGACGCCGAAAACCCGGGCGCCCACGGGTTCGCCATTATTATCCCCAGCCGATCCCTGAATGAGCTGACCCGCCTGCTTTCCGGTGAAGCCAGCGAAAATGCCCGCATTGCTGTCACGGCGAACCAGGTTTTCTTTGATCTAGGAAAAGTACGGGTAATTTCCCGCTTGCTGGAGGGCCAGTACCCTGACGTGATGCGGCTGGTCCCGCAGAATTACCCCACCGAAATTGCTGTGAACCGTGCCGAGTTCCTGGAAGCCATTGATCGCGCGGCCTTGATCGCCAAGGATGGTGCTGTTAAGATTGGCTTGAACGACGGGCGGATCACCATCACCTCGAACACGCCGGAAGTCGGCCAGGTATACGAGGAACTGGCGGCCGGTACCCTGGGCGGGGATCCCCTGGACATCGGCTTCAACTCGAAATTCCTGGTGGATTTTCTGAAGGTACTCGATGATGCCGAATTTCGTTTCCAGTGCTCAGGCAGCCGCAACCCCGCAAGGTTGCAACCGGCAGGCGGTGGGCATTTTATCTACGTGGTCCTGCCCCTCATCACGTTTTAGGAGCATTGCATGGCTGAACAGCTAACATCGATCACAACGGAATTCATCACGCTGGATGCCTTTTTGAAGTGGGCCGGCGTGGCCGATTCAGGCGGCCACGCCAAGGTCCTGATTGCATCTGGCGATGTACGCGTCAACGGGGAGGCAGAGATGCGCCGCGGGCGAAAGCTCCGCCCCGGCGACCGGGTAGCTGTCGCTGGCGCTGGCCAGTGGCGCATTACCCGCGGGGAGGCGTAGCCCTGTGTACCTGGCTTCCCTTCACCTGCGGGGATTTCGCAATTATCGCGACCTGAACATCAACTTCTCCTCCGGGCTAAACGTCATCTATGGCGATAACGCACAGGGGAAGACCAATCTGCTGGAAGCCGTCTACTTCCTGGCTACCGGAAAGAGCCATCGGACAAGTCGGGACCAGGAACTGATCACCGAGGGGGAGCAGTCCTTCGCTGCGAAGGCCGCTGTCGTCCGCAACACCGGCGAGCTCGCGCTCGAGCTGGCTTTCGGACTCGATACCCGTAAGCAACTGAAGATCAATGGCATCGCTGAAAAGAAGATTGCAAAGCTGGTCGGTAACCTCGCTGCGGTGTTCTTCTCGCCCGATGATTTGCAGTTGCTGAAAGGCGCCCCCACCGGACGCCGTCGGTTCCTGGACATCGAGTTGTCCCAGATTTCGCAGACCTACCTGTTCCACCTGATGACATTTAACCGGGCTCTGGCGCAACGCAACTCCGTGCTGAAGCAAGACGCTGTCGATCAGGGCCTGCTGGCAATCTACGACGAGCACCTGGTCAATGCGGGCGCCCAGTTGATTGCCCGGCGGGCACAAGCAGTGCAACGCCTGACCAGCCTGGCCGCGCACTACCACGCTTTGCTGGCGGAAGGCAAAGAGGCACTCGTCCTGGAGTATCAGAGCCAGGGCGCCGACCCCGGGCAGACACCCACGCCCGAAGCTGTGGCAGATCGCCTGCGGAGCCTGCTTCAGCAACGCCGGCGCGACGAGCTGCGCCGACAGGTCACGCTGGTCGGCCCGCACCGCGACGACGTCGGCTTCTGGATCAATGGGCGGGACGCCCGGCTGTACGGCTCGCAGGGACAGCAGCGCACTGCCGTGCTCGCCCTGAAGCTGGCAGAGCTGGAGTTCATGCGTGAGGAGATCGGCGAGTATCCGATTCTGCTGTTGGATGACGTTGCATCCGAGTTGGATCCCCACCGGCGCCACTACCTGCTGAGTGCCGTCCAGGAAGGGATTCAGACCTTTGTCAGCTGCACAGACCTGGACGATCTGACCGTGCGGTCATGGCCGGCCGAGCACCGCCTGTTCCGGGTTCGTTCCGGTGAAGTGGAACTGGACACAAAGGGGTTGGGCTGATGTTTTTGCATGTCGGCGCCGATGTT
>JAQBPS010000653.1 GCA_028287415.1 Bacillota bacterium
TCTTGCCAACGCCCGGCGGCCCGTAAAGGATCACATGCTGCGGGAAGGGCGAGGCAATCTTCGCCATGAGCGCCTTGACCGCCCGGGACTGTCCCACGACCTCCTCGAGCCTGGCGGGCCGCAGCATCTCAAGCGCGGTCCTGGCCAGCTTCTTGGCCTCCACCTCCTCCAGGTGCTCCAGCTTCTTCAGCGTCGAGGTCGTCTCCGGACCGGAGTCCTCACGCAGGATCTGCTGCTTGATCTCCCGATAATAGTCATCGTTGCGCTCGGACATGCGCTGCTGGATTTTCTTCTCGATCTTGTCCTCGACGGAGCGCCGCGCCACCATGTCGGCGATCTCATTTTCCAGCTCATCGAGAATGTTGGGGATCTGGGCGCGGGTAGGCACAGTGTCGATGGTCGGGTCCTCGAGTACCAGGCGCTGCAGTGCCAGGACCTGCTCCTCAACCAGTTCGGACTTCATCAGGGAGAGTGCGTCGAGCTTCCCGGCCTTCAGCACCAGACGCTCCGGCCCCCAGATATTCGTGAGCAGGCCGAAGAGGGCGCCCACCTGCCGGCCGAGCTGCTCCTCGGGGGTAGGCCGCTTGACTGCCGGATCGCCATCTTCTTGTTTGCCCGTGCGGATTAGCTTCTCTAGTATTTCTTTCATTGGTTTGAGGCCTGTTCGGCCTCACACCTCCTTTCCACCGTGTGGCAGCCCGAACCGGAGAACCGGCCGGGCCGCCATGTCACGCAGAGATAATTTCGACATTAACCGTACCAGTAATGTTGTGCCCGAACTTGAGGCCCACCGGGAACATGCCGAGGGTCTTGATCGGTGAGTTCAGTTCAATCTGTTTCCGGTCGAAGTCCTTGCCAAGGAACTTGGTGATCGCATCGGCAATGTCCTTGTTGGTGATGGAGCCGAACAGCCGCCCTCCGTCGCCGGTTCTGGCCGGGACCTTGATCGTCTGGCCATCCAGCTTGTCGCGCAGGGCCTTCACCTCCGCGACGATCCGCTCCTGCTTGCGAGCCTGCGCCTGCTGCGCCTCCTCCAGGGTCTTCAGCGCCCCGGCCGAGGCCTCCACCGCCACGTTGCGGGGGAATAGGAAGTTGCGGGCGTAGCCGTCGGAAACCTCAACCGTTTGGCCCTTCTTGCCGGTACCCTTCACGTCCGCCTTGAGAATAACCTTCATTGGTCGCCCTCCTAGGGGGTTTCTTTCGGTCGCTTCCACAGGCCGTGGCCCAGGCCCCGGAAGTCGAAAATCGCATCCCACATCGCCAGCATCATGTACACAGTAGTGCCCACACCGCCCAGCAAGAACAGGCCCGCCAGCGTGAATCCCACGGCCAGGGGCTTGGACAGATCCTTCTTGCGGAGGAAGCCATAGACCACGGCCATGCCGACGAGGACGAAGATGAGCATAAGCGGGCTAGATATATTCACGACCAGCTTTACCCACCATGGGGCATTAAGGAGTGAGCCGCCCACATAGCTAGAAGCGAACAGCAGCGCCACAAAGACCCCGGTAAACCACGCTGGCAGCCGGAATTCACGGAATGGTGTCGGCTCGGGCACGGTGTGCCCGAAGCGCGGAAGAATCCACCGGCAGAGCAGGTAGTTCAACCAAGCACTGACCGCGCCCGTCATAAACAAACTGGCGGGCAAGAGTGCCCATGCCATGTCAAGCGGATGACTGCGAAACTCATTCAGTTGGGCCGACACCTGTGCCATGGCCCGCTTCTGCTGCTCCGTGCTGGTGGGCTGGCTCTTGACGACTCGATCCATCAAGTCGACGGTCTGATCAATTTGTCCACGCACCGCCGGAGTTTCCAGCGCTACAACGATCGGGTCGCGCCCGCCCAGTACAGCGGTGCGCGTCACCACATAGCCGGCTGCGGAACCAACAAAGAACACCAGCACAGCGATCACGCCAATGACCAGAGGCCGCAGCTTATGCCGGAAGCCATAGCCGAACGCCAGGCCCGGTAACACACCTGCCGGCACCATCAACAGGAATGCCTGTATCGGCCCCACAAAGAGCGCCGAGAACACCACCGCCACAATCGCCGTCAGCACTGCCACACGCCCGCCGTAGCGGACGTAGGCGAGCACCAGCGGAATCGGCAGGAAGATGCTGAGGAAAGGCACCAGGGCAAAGACGACGACCATGGCGGCCATAATTCCGCCAAAGACCAGCCCGCGTACCCCGGAAGAACGGTTGTGCATATGGGGTTGATTCCTCCTGCCGCACAGACGCTCATCAATCTAGCCCAAAAGGGGCACCGCCAGCAGCGATGCCCCCTCTATAGGTTCGCAGGAACCGCTTACTCCACGGTGAACGGCAGCAGGGCCACAATCCGGGCCCGCTTGATCGCCTGGGTCAGCTGCCGCTGGTGAGCGGCGCAGTTGCCCGAGATACGGCGGGGCAGAATCTTGCCACGCTCCGTAATGTACCGCTTCAGCCGGTTCGCATCCTTGTAGTCGATGCTCTCCACCTTATCTACGCAGAAACTGCATACACGCCGCTTTGGGCGGCGTCCACGTTCACGACGCATGTTTCAGTCCTCCTTTCTTAAAAGGGGACGTCATCGTCGTCGTTGAAATTCGGCTCACTACCCATGCCCGGCGCATCGCGACGGGGTGCACTCCCCGTCCGCTCGCCGCCCATCCGCTCAGCGCCCGCACCGCCCGTACCCCCCGTGCTGCCGCCCGCATCCTGACCACGGTCAAGAAAGCGGACCTCTCTGGCGACCACTTCCGCGCGTTCGCGGCGCTGGCCCTCCTGGGTTTCGTATGAACGGATCTGGAGACGCCCCTGGACCGCAATCAGCCGGCCCTTCTGCAGGTAGTTAGCAACGGTTTCAGCTTGCCGCTCCCAGACGACCACATCGATGAAGTCCGTTTCTTTCTCGCCCTGGGGATTTGTAGTTCCCCGGTCGACGGCGAGGCGCAGCGTTGCGACCGCCTTCCCACTCGGGGTATAGCGGAGCTCCGGATCTTTGGTAAGGCGGCCAATGAGCACAATGTGATTAAGCACAACCTTACCTCCCTTCCGCTTACTTCTCCTCCGGACGGACGATCATGAACCGAACGACTTCATCGGTGATCTTCAGAACGCGGTTCAGTTCCTCCGCGGTCTTCGGCTCACCCTTGAAGTAGACGACTGTGTAAAAGCCGTCGTGCAGATCTTTGATTTCGTAAGCCAGGCGCTGCTTTCGGGTCGGTTCAATCTTCTCGATCTCGCCACCGTTGTTGGTGATCAGACCGGAGATCTTCTCCAGCACACCCTGGTTGCCGGCATCGTCCAGATCCGGACGCGCAATTACCATCATTTCGTAGGACCTCATGGGTACACCCCCTCCCTCTGGTCTTATGGCTCCACTCGAGTGGAGCAGGGAGGCAGCAGCCGTTATTGGCTGCGCCTATCGGCCCGCTTCGCGCGGACCCAATCCACTATAGCACGTGCTTATGAAATCAGCAAGCGTCGCATCCGCTTTCTGATCAGTCCGGCGTCAGGTCTATCCGATCGGCGGCTGCTTGGGCCACCGTTCCTTCACGCTCTTCTCGAACTTGATCCGGGGAATCATCACCCGGTGGCCGCAACCCTGGCACTTGAGGCCAAAGTCGATCCCCGTCCGGTAGATCTCCCAGCGGTCGGTACCGCACGGATGCACCTTTTTGAGCCGCACAACATCGCCGATCTCATATTTCACCCGTTCCAAGAATAGGTCCCTCCAAGCGCCATCGGGTGCCCGCCTACCATCACAAAGAAGTAATTGCCGGTCAGGCCGAACAGCCCGCCCTGCAGCCAGTGGAACACGGACAGGAAATAGGGGGTCAAATGTGCGGTGCCCACGGCGGTGCCGAACTGCGCCATCCCATACATGGAGAGCACCGGTGTGAGCAGGCCAATCACGATCGCAATCCCCACCGCTGTTTCAGCTACGCTCACCGCTGCGCCAAGCAGGCGATTGGTCGTCCCCACCAGGGGCAGCTCCTTGACCTGATCGCTGACGAGCCGTCCCAGGAACGACAACAGCCATCCGATGACCAGGATCAGCAGCAGAAACACCAGGGCGTGCAGCACACCAGCCGCCAGCTGCTGGACGATATACTCGGCCACCGTTTGATGGCCCGCCGTTGTGGACCAGATGGCGATCCGCTGCGCCAGCACAAGCTTATATGGCTCGGGCAGCGGCACGAACTGGAGCCATTCCAGTGCCTTCTGCCACGGTATTCCGTCTGTATGAATCCGGTAAGCATCCGGCGGCAGGTTGATCCGGCGCTGTAGCACGCTCGCCAGCCGCTCGCGGACACCCCATAGCCGGTTTAGCCATCCCACCACCTGATCGGCGTAGCGTCCCGCTACCGTGGCGGCAACAAAGAACACGACAAAGCCTGTCACTAGCTCAACCAGACCCCGCGCCCAGCCGATCGCCACCGCCACCACCAAGATGGCCAGAATCGCATAATCAACCGCGGTCAGGGACTGTAACCATACCATGCCCATTCCCCACCTTGCTACAATCAATCAGCCATGAATAGGTCCCGAAGCGCCCCAAAGCGCGTCGACTACAGCTATTCGCACGACGGCTGACAATTTTAGTCCGTACTGTTAAAACAAAGAAATAACGCGATGCCCACCAGCAACAGGAAACCGCCGAGCAGGGTGACCGGGCCCGGCGCCGTCCCCCAGATCAGCCAGGCCAGCAGGGTGGCGCCTACGGGCTCACCGAGGATGTTGACTGAGATGACCGAGGCCGGCAGGTACTTGAGCGCCCAGTTGAACAGGGTATGGCCGAAAATGGTCGGGAAGACGGCCAACGCCACGAACACCCACCAGTTGCCGGGGGCGAACCCGGTCAGCGGACTCCCCCACGCCAGAGCCGCGATCAGCAGTGCCACGGTGGCTGCGCTGTACACAACAACGGAGTAGGCAATGGCGCTCATACGCTGCCGCACCTGCCGGCCGATCAGCAAGTAGCCGGTCACCGCCACCGCTCCCAGAAAAGCGAGGACATCACCCAGCAGCGCCCGCGGGTCGAGTGCAAAGTCCCCCCACCCGATCAGAATCGCCCCGACCACAGTAAGGCCCACCGCGACCAGCGCCCGCCCGTTGGTCCGCTCAGCACCGACCAGGTATCCGTAGAGCACGACCAGAAACGGCTGCATACTCACAAGCACAGTCGATGAAGCAATGGAGGTCATGGTCAGGCTGAAGAACCAGGTGGCGAAATGTGCCGCCAGAAAAAGGCCGCTGAGCACGGACAGCCAGAGGTCTCGCCGATCGATCTTTTCCCGTTTCCGCCACAGCAGCGGCGCACCCAACAGCAGCACGGAGAATGCGAGCCGGTAGAATGCGACGACCAACGGTTCCGCAGTGGCGAACTTGAAGAGCACGGAGGAGGCTGAGACGGAGAGTACGCCGAGCAATACCACAATGTAGGGCACAGAAATGAAGGGCAGCCTCCCCGGCGCCAAATCTATTACTACATATAAAATACTCGTCTTCGGCGCCGGGAACAAGCAGGCGGGCCGACACGTTGGTCGGCCCGCTCCTGTCAAATTTCTCCGAGGTACGCCAGGCGAACGGATGGATCCGCACGCAGCGCCGCCGCCGGCCCATCGAGTGCGATCTCCCCGGTCTGGATCACATATCCCCGGTGGGCCACATCCAAGGCCTTCAAAGCATTCTGCTCCACCAGCAGAATCGTGACACCGGTCTGATTCAGCTGAGCGATGATCTCAAAGATTTGTTCAACCAGGATCGGGGCCAGTCCCATGGAGGGTTCATCCATCATCAGGATCTTCGGCTTCATCATAAGCGTCCGGGCCATGGCCAGCATTTGCTGTTCCCCGCCCGAGAGGGTCCCGCCGAGCTGTTTCGCTCGCTCCCGTAGCCGGGGGAACAGTTTGAAGCTCCGCTCGATCCCGTCGGCTACGGCGTTCTTCTCCGACAGTGTGTAGGCGCCCATCTCAAGATTCTCCGCCACCGTCAGCCGGGGAAAGATCCGGCGCCCCTCCGGCACGTGCCCGATGCCCAGCTCGGTCACCCGGTGTGGGGGCAGCTGGTCGATGCGCTGGCCCCCCAGCCGAATTTCGCCGGCGCTGGGCCGGAGCAGCCCGGAGATCGTCTTGAGGGTCGTGCTCTTGCCCGCTCCGTTGGAGCCGATCAAGGTGACGATCTCCCCCTGCTCCACGGTCAGGGAGATTCCCTTCAGCGCACGGATGGCGCCATAGCTGGTCTGGACGTTTTCAAGTTCCAGCAGTGCCATACTACGAGGCCGCCCCCTTTCCGAGGTACGCCTCAATGACCTTCGGGTTGCGCCGCACCTCGTCCGGCGTGCCGTCCGCGATCTTCACACCGTAATCGAGCACCGTGACCGCGTCGGAGATCTGCATGACCAGCTTCATATCGTGCTCGATGAGCAGGATCGTGATCCCCCGATCGTCGCGGAGGCGCCGGATCAGCACCATCATCTCCTCCGTCTCACGCGGGTTCATACCGGCTTTTGGCTCATCCAGCAGGATCAGTTTCGGCTGTGACGCCATCGCCCGGGCGAGCTCGAGCTTGCGCTGGGCGCCGTACGGGAGATTCCTGGCCACCTCGTTGGCAGCCGCCTTCAGGTCCACGTAGTCAAGCAGCGCAATCGCCTCTCGCTTGGCCTCCAGCTCCTCACGCTTGTGGGCGCCCAACCCGAAAATGGCGTCGAACAGGCCGGCCTTCAGGTGAACGTGCATGCCTACCAGCACATTCTCGAGGACCGTCATCTGCTGGAACAGGCGGATGTTCTGGAAGGTGCGGGAGATGCCCAGCGGGGCGATCTGCTCGGGGCCCTTGCCGGTGATCTCCCGGCCGTCGTACATGAGTGCGCCGCCATCCGGCTTGTACATGCCGGTGACCACGTTGAAGAACGTGGTCTTCCCGGCCCCATTCGGGCCGATGATCGAAGTGATGGACCCCTGCTCCAGCTTGAAATCGACTTCGTTAACAGCCACCAGGCCGCCGAATCGCTTGGTGATTTTCCGGGCTTCGAGAAGTACTGCCATGGCTGCTGCCTCCTACTTCGCCACGGAGGTGCCCGTGCCACCCGCCGGCACCGGCAGGGGGCCCTCCAGCGCAGCGATATTCTCTTTACGACGTGTAGCCGGTATCAGCCCATCCTGGCGGTAAATCATCATCACGATCAGGATCAGGCCGAAGATCAGCGGCTGGTACTTGGTCAGGTCAATCGCCGAGGGCAAGCCCCAGTTGGCAGAGAGTGCGGACAAATCCGGGAGGAACTGGAAGCGCAGCAGGGTGACAGCGGCCGCACCCACGATCACGCCCCGGATCGAGCCCAGTCCGCCCAGAATGATCATCGCCAGGATGCCGATCGATTCCATGAAGCCGAAGGTGTCCGGGTTGATGAAATGCTGCTTGACGGCGAACAGCATGCCCATGCCGCCTGAGAACGAGGCGCCCGTGGCAAACGCCAGCAGTTTCATCTTGACGAGGGGTACACCCATCGCCCGGGCGGCGATATCGTCCTCGCGCATGGCGGCCAGAGCGCGCCCGACCCGGCTGTGCTCGATCCGGTACATCGCAATGGCTGTCAGCACAACAAACACCAGCCCGATGTAATACAGGCTCGTGGGCTGGCCCATATCCATGCCGAACAGGGTGGGCGCCTGGATCGGGGCAATGCCCGGCGCTCCGCCTGTGATGTTGATCGGGGTGTCCAGGTTTCGGGCGATCACCTGAATTACCTCGCCGAAGCCAAGCGTCACGATTGCGAGGTAGTCGCCCCGCATGCGCATGACTGGCAAGCCCAGAGCGATGCCCATGAATGCTGCCACCAGCAGTGCCAGGGGCAGCGCAGCCCAGAACCACCAGCCGCCCAGCCCCTGCGGCGCGTTGGCGGCGAACCAGGGCAGGAACTTCGCTGCCTGCGATGAGGCGAAAATGGAATACACGTAAGCGCCGCCTGCGAAGAAGGCGATATAGCCCAGGTCCAGCAGACCCGCAAACCCGACCACCAGGTTCAAGCCCAGGGCCAGCGCAATGTAGATGAACATCTGGATCATGAGCGAGGAGACCCCCGGATTCAGGGTGCCGGCGTAGGGGAGCACGCCGAGCAGGAGAAACGTCATGAGCACAACTCTCAGCCACGGCTTGATGCCCGCATACGAGAGTGCGAGCGCAGCCCCCAGCGTACAAAGGATGGCGAGGCCGCTGGCGGGGGCCGCCACCTGATAAGCGCTGGCGAGTACCGTTACCAGGAGCGCTGTGACCAGTGCGGTACGTTCAGCCGTGAGCAACTGTGCAAAACGGTGTGCGGGCCAGCTCAGGGCCGACTTGAGCCCCTTTTTGATCGCATTCATGTGCTTACCTCCTATACCTTCTCGCCCACTGTCCGGCCCAGAAGTCCGGCTGGCTTGAAGACAAGCACCAGAATGAGGATCAGAAACGCAAAGATGTCCTTGTACTCCGGCCCTTTGAGCGCGCCATGCGTGAGGGGACCCAGGTAGGCGGTGCCCAGCGCTTCGAAAATGCCGAGCAGCAGTCCGCCGATCACGGCCCCGGCCAGGTTGCCAATCCCGCCAAAAACTGCAGCGGTGAAGGCCTTGACGCCTAGGATAAACCCAATATATGGGGTTATAGACGTGTACCGTATGGCAAAGAGGGAGCCAGCCGCACCACCCAGCGCTCCACCGATCACGAAAGTCGTGGAGATAATCCGGTCAACGTTGACGCCCATCAGGGCGGCGGTGGACCGATCCTGTGCGACAGCCCTCATCGCCTTGCCGACCTTGGTCTTGTTTACGAACCAGATGAGACTGAACATCATGATCAGACCGGAGACCATGATCACAATTGCACCGTAGGGGACCTGCAACTGCAGCGGGGCGCCCGCCACCTGCCACGGCCCCATGGTCAGGACCCCCGTGTACAGGGGCGGCACGGCCAGCTGCCAGTTACCGCGCAGCGCTTCCCAGATAATGCGGGCCGCATCCTGAAGAAAGAATGAGACACCGATGGCGGAGATCAGGGGCACAAGGCGGGGCGCACCGCGCAGCGGCCGATACGCGAGGCGCTCCACGGTCCACCCCAGAGCGCCGGAAAAGATCATCGCAGCCAGCATGGTAAGGATCAGGCTGATGACCATGGGCAGTGTGGTCAGCAGGGACGTCTTCTGCAGAAACATAAGCACTTCAAAGCCGATGAACGCCCCGAACATGAAAATTTCGCTGTGGGCAAAGTTGATAAACTCCAGCACGCCGTAAACCATCGTGTACCCCAGTGCCACCACCGCATACAGAAAGCCGATCACCAGCCCGCTGATAAGGATCTGCGGCAAGATGCGCAGTCCTTCCTCCATACATCGCCCTCCCTTGCGCTCGGTCGGAGAGATCGTTGACGGGTAGCACACGAGGGCGGGCAGGGGCCCGCCCTCGTGCTCTGCTAGCGTTTGTTACTGAATGGCACCGAGGGCGACGCCGGGATACTTGCTGTCCTTCACCTGGAACAGGTACACCTTTGCGACCGGGTTGTCGCCGTTGGCATCGAAGGAGACCTCGCCGGCGAGACCCTTGAAGCCCTTGGTCGCACGTACGAGCTTGGAGATATCCTCCCGGGTGGGGGTCTTGCCGGGGTTCTGCTTACCATAGGAGAGCAGCGCTTCGATGATCACCTGCGCGCAGTCGTAGCCGTAAACAGCATAGGTGGGCGGATCGTTCGGACCGTTCTGCTTCTTGTAGCGCGCGACGAACGACTTGCCGGCCTCAGAGCCATAGACGTTGTCGGCAACGGAGGTGTAAAACACCCGGTTGGCCGCGTTGCCGCTGTTCTTGACGATGGTGGGATCATCCAGGCCGTCGCCGCCGACAAAGTAGCCCTTGTAGCCCTGTTCATCCGCCTGCTTGAAAATCAGCGAAGCGGTGTCGTAAATGCCGCCGTAGAAGATGGCGTCGGCCTTGCTGGCGATAATCTTGGTGATGAGGGCGCTGAAGTCCGTGTCCTTAGGATTGATGCCCTCGCCCTCGCCGTTCGCCACCAGCAGGCTGATTTTCTTGGCCTCTTTCACATACTCGACCGCGAAGCCCTGGCCGTACTCGGTCTTGTCATGGAGCACATAGACGCTCTTCGCCTTGACGGTGTCCTTCGTGGCTCGGGCAGCACCGGCGCCCTGGAATGCATCACTGGCAACGATGCGGTTATAGCTGCCGTAGCCGCTCTGGGTCAGCACGATGGCCGTGTTGGCCGGCGAAACCATGACGAGGCTCGGCGCCTTGAAGAGCGGGGCGATGGTCTTGGCCACGCCGGAGTTCAGCGTACCAACCACACCCACCACTTCCTTGTCACCCACAGCCCGGCTGCCCATGTTCCCACCAATAATAGGGTCAGCTTGATCGTCGAGCGGAGCGCATCCCAGTGAGAAGCCGGCTTTCTCCAGCTCTGCCTTCCGATCCAGGACGGCTATCTTGGCCCCGTTGGCAATGGCCGTGCCCAGACTGGCCTGGCCGCCGGAGAGCGGCGTGATCGATGCGATCTTGACTTTGATCAGCTTTCCGCCGCTATTGTCGCACGGATTGGAGGATGCGCTTCCACAGCCGGCAATCACCAGGATCATAGACAGGGACAGGAGCGCTCCGAGAAGCCGCTTCATCAAGAAATACCCCCCCGATAAGTCAGCGTCATCCCTTCCCCACCCCAGGGCTCTCTCTGTCTAAGTCCCTGTGAACCGATGGCATTGAAGATTGGGACAGTTAATTCGCTGCTCGGCGGGCGAATCCTTCTTCTGTGTCACGAATTTCAAGATGAATGTACCGTTAGCGACTAATAGAAAATCGCCGCTAACACAACGGCAGTCAGTAACAATGTGATCAGGGCGGTACCAAAACAGCCCGTCCGCCGTTTCACACTGGCGCGCATGGCGGTGAGCCGCTCCTTCGCCTCTGTCTTGGCGCTATCACGGTTGAGCCGGTGTGCCTGTTTGAGTGCATTGACGGCCTCCGACAGCTTGCCGAGCTTCTTATAGGCGGCATGCAGATTCTCGTGGAATACCGGGCTGTCCGGATTCAGCGCGACTGCCGCCTTATATTTGTCCAGGGCACGCTCGAATTCACCCTGGGAATAGTACAAGTTGCCCAGATTACTGTGGGCCTGCGGGAGCTTCGGGTCAAGCTCAATCGCCTGGAGCAACGACTGCTCTGCAGCCTGCGTGTCGCCCATTTGCGCCGAAATAGCGCCCAGGCGGCTATAAGCCCACGCGGTCCCGGGTGCAGCAGCGAGGATCTCTTCATAAGCCGCCCTCGCAGCCGCGAGGTCACCATCGACATACAACTGATCCGCCTTCGCGATGAGTTCTTGCACAAGTTCCTGTTCCATGGTCTCCTCCTTGGTATTAGCCCACTGTACATAGCTTGTCTGCACTCGCCATATACTTCCCTGTGCCGGAGTCATTCCAGGGCCAGGGGGGAACACGTTGCGAGATGGTTGGAAGGGACTGCTGTCCCGGTCATCAGCTGTCCCCGGTGAACAGCGGGTGCATATGGATTCCCCCGATGTACGGCGCACTATTGGAGGCGCCCTTTACGAGTATGGGCTCTGCCAGCTGGACGGGACCGATGAAGTGATCTTGCTCTGCATCGGCACAGATCTTTCCATCGGCGACTCGCTGGGGCCCCTGGTCGGTTCTTACCTGGTTGAGGCGGGCTCACAGCCGTTCACCGTACTCGGCACGCTGGACCAACCTGTTCATGCGACCAACCTGGCGCAGACCGTCGCGTGGGTGGAGTCAACGTACCGCAACCCGCTTGTCATTGCGGTTGACGCCTGCCTGGGACGGGCAGAATCCGTGGGCATGCTGAGCGTTGGCAAGGGCAGTCTCAAGCCCGGCGCCGGTGTCAACAAGAGTCTGCCCTCTGTGGGGGACCTCTACCTCACAGGTGTGGTGAACGTCGGGGGCTTCATGGAGTACTTCGTGCTGCAGAATACCCGTTTGAGCCTCGTCATGCGCATGGCACGGGTGGCGGCAGAAGGGATTGCCGAGGGTCTCTCAGCCCTTGCGGAGGCGAAGCAGGGCCGATGTACCGACAAGGAGATTCGTGTTCCTGTTGACACTACGAGCCGTCGGTACCCGGGCAGCACCGCCATCGGCACCGGCAGATGACGGCATTGGCCTCCCAGAGTTGAATCGCCCGTCCTGATGCTCAGGGCGGGCGATGCTTCATGACCCGAAGGGTCTATTCGAGTTATTCGGTGCCTTTCCCTGCTCCCGATCGGTGCGACCAGCCGGGGCTTATGCGTGTGCGGGGGCCATCGCCCTGGCAAGCACCTGTTTCTCTTCTTCCGAGAGCGCATAGCTGGATGTGCCGTTCTGAATCGGTTTCGCGTAGACCCGAGACTCGCTCCGGCCATACAGACTGGAGACCACCATACCGTTGTTGTGGGCATCGAGGAGTGCGATTGCAAAGCTCAGGTCACTGCCGGTATCGGGGAAGGCATTGAACCTGAGAATGGCTGTTTTTTGCGTGTGGTATTGGACCTGATCGCTGAGCTTGCTCATCTCTGCTTTCACCCAGGCAACGTCGGTGTTCAACTGCTCAAGACTGGTCGCCTGTGCGAGCAGCAGGCTTTCAATGTCTTGCGTGGCACTGCCGTTGAGGAACCGTCGATACCGGCTAAGCAGTTTGCGCTGGCGTGCGCCGAGGGTGAGTACGATGACCAGTGTAATGAGGGAGAGCACGACCGCAGCGAGAGCGAGCACGGTAGCGTTCAGGTACGCGAGGCCGTCCACTTGGTGGACCTCCTTGTTTGGATATGTGAAAGCGATGGCGACCGGGATCCCGCCTATCGGTTTCCGATACAGTCAGTTGAGATCCTCTGACACGTGGCCTGTCATCAAAAACCTTCGCTGTTCCACGTGGAACATTGGTCGTCTGACGAGAGCAGCACAGCCACGCCAGCTCCCCGATTCAGGTGGGGCATCCAGAATGTGCCAGGAAGTCGTCGTCACCGCAGCACCTTCGTCTGAGGTTCCACGTGGAACATTGGCGCTGAGCAAGTACCTCTAGCCCTTCACTGAGGCACCGGGTATGCAGTTGGCTGCTGTTCTGACCAGGCTCCGGCCGGGCCGCCGGCCCGCACAGGAGTGGAACAGCGCCGGCTGCATCGAGGAGGGGCATCTGAGCCCCCACCCTTCTCACCCGGCGGCTGCGTTCTGGGATGCACCGTCGAGTCGTGGGGCCGCTCCGTCATGGTGGGATGATGTTCCATCCGACAAATTCGCTAGCGGTCTCGCCCCATTGATGTTCCACGTGGAACATTGGCGCTGAGCAAGTACCTCTAGCCCTTGGCTGAGGCACCTCGTGTGCAGCCGGCTGCTGTTCTGACCAGGCTCCGGCCGGCCCACCAGCTGGCTAGCCCGCTGGCCCGCACAGGCGTCGAACATCGCCGGCCGCATCAAGGAGGGGCATCTGAGCCCCCACCCCTGCAGTCCCGGCGGCTGCGTTCTTGGATGCACCGTCGAGTAATGGTTCGGCTCCCTCATGGTGCGAGGGTGTTCCATCCGACATGTTCGCTGGCGACCTCGCCCCGTTGATGTTCCACGTGGAACAGCGGCGCACTATGTGAACACGTAGTGGGGCAGCGGGCTGTGCCCCACACTTGCTAGAGCCGGGATTCGTTGGCAGACGGGCGTCCGAGGGCGCCCGTTGCCCCTCCCCCCTCTGCCGAGCAGGGTGTCGCACTGTCATGTGAGTCGCAGCCTGTCACTTCGTACCAACGCCCCGCGACGCTCCTCGCCTGGAGCGGGGCGGCTCATTGTTCCACGTGGAACACACCTGGGCAAGTGCGGTGCCACTCACGGAGCCACACCTGAACAGCAGTGTGCATGAGCGCTTGCGAGTTCCTGCATCGAGCTATGCCGAAAACGCTGCGTCGGGCGAGTGATGTTCCACGTGGAACACACCTGGGCAAGTGCGGTGCTAGTCACGGAGGCACACCTGAACAGTTGTGCGCACGAACGCACGTGAGTTCCCCATCGAGCTATGCCGAAAACGCCGCGTCGGCGAGTGATGTTCCACGTGGAACATCACTCCCCGCTAAAGTAACCCAGTGAGGGCGCTACACTGCCACACTGGTCGGGGTTTAGTCGCTGGAGCACGCCGCTGGTCCCGCACGACGGTTGCCTGTCCATCCACCGAGCAGATGATCAGAAACCGTTAAAGTTGTCCGTTCCCAGCACAGGGTCAGCCCAATGTTCCACGTGGAACAGACTCCGCATGTGCCCAGACGACATGTTCCACGTGGAACCATCGGGGGTCACCCCCGCTAGCTCTACGTGGAACATCAACGCCTATACGCGAAAGGCCCCTTTTGCCGGTGTGGCCGAATGCTCCTCACTCATGCCCAGCGCATCCAGGATGCGCCCCAGCCCCTCATTCCCGAAGAACGTGATCTCGATTTTCCCCTTCTGCTCTCCCACCACCAGCTTCACGGGAGTCCCGAATAGCTCGTTGAGCTGCCGCTCGACAGCCCGAAGATCCGATGTGAGCCCCACCTCAGCCCTTTTGCTGTTCCGCCCGGAAGGGTTGGCAGCACTCCGCCTGATCACATCCTCGATCTCACGTACGGACAGGCCCTCTTCTGCGATGCGTGTGGCCAGCGTGCTCTGTTCGTCCTCGCTCGGCACACCCAACAGCACCTTAGCGTGTCCCATCGTGAGCCGGCCCGACTCCACCTCTGCCCTGGCGACAGGGCTCAACTGCAACAGGCGCAACGTATTCGCAATCTGTGGGCGGCTCTTGCCCAGCCGCTTCGCCAGGTCATCCTGGGTGAGTTGAAACTCATCCATCAAAAGGTGATATGCTTCCGCCTCTTCGACCGGATTCAAATCCTGCCGCTGGAGGTTTTCGATCAGCGCAATCTCCATCACTTGGGCCTCGGAGAACTCCCGCACCAGTGCGGGGATCTTGCTAAGCCCGGCCTGCTTTGCCGCACGCCAGCGTCGCTCGCCTGCGACAATCTCATAACCGGTGCCCTTCGGCCGCACGACGATCGGCTGAACCACGCCATGCTCGCGTATCGATGAAGCAAGCTCATCCAGCTTCACCTGATCGAACGCCTTACGGGGCTGCTTTGCGTTCCCCACAATTGCGCTGACCTCAATGTCCTGGATGTGTTCCCCTTCCTGCTCGGGGACTTCCATTTCCGGGATCAACGCACCCAGCCCTCTACCCAGCCCTTTCTTCGTCATGCTCGATCACCTCCCGCGCCAACTCCATGTACGCTTCGGCGCCCTTCGATTTCGGATCGTACATCGTGATCGGCAACCCATTACTGGGCGCCTCGCTTAGCCGCACATTACGGGTGATGATACTGCCGTACACCTTACCCCGGAAGAAGCGCTTTACATCGTCCGCAACCTGAATGCTCAAGTTCGTCCGACCGTCGAACATAGTGAGCAGGACGCCCTCCACTTCCAGCGCCGGATTCAGCGCCTCGCGCACCAGGCGGAACGTATCCATCAAAGCGGTCAATCCTTCCAGGGCGTAATACTCGCACTGGATCGGAATGAGAATGGAGTCCGCTGCTGTGAGTGCGTTGATTGTCAGCAACCCCAGTGACGGGGGACAGTCAATGATCACCAGGTCGAACTCCGACCGAACTTCCTCGAGTGAGCGCTTGAGCCGATTCTCACGCGATATGCGGGGGACCAGCTCAATTTCGGCGCCAGCCAGGTCGATTGTCGCAGGCACTACAAACAGGCCTTCGATCTGCGTTGACACCATGGCCTGGAGCGGAGACATGTCCTCAAGCAGCAAGTCGTACACAGAAGCGTTCACGGTCTTACGGTCAATTCCGAGACCGCTCGTGGCATTGCCCTGGGGATCAATATCAACCAGAAGGACACGCTTGCCTGCCTGAGCCAGACAGGCGCTCAGATTCACTGCCGTGGTGGTCTTGCCGACCCCGCCCTTTTGATTGACCACGGCAATAATGCGTCCCACCGTCGACACCCCCCTCCGCTAAGCCGGGCATTTTGCGCACCCTGACTTGCGACTAACGGATACTGATTCGGCAAACCATATGCCGTTCCTGCACATTACGCCGA
>JAQBPS010000713.1 GCA_028287415.1 Bacillota bacterium
AAAATGTTTTTATATATTTATGTTCGAATCTGTGTAACACGTGAAATCCGTGGCTATAAAATGATTTATTCATGAGCTACTTCTCAGCGCACAAGGTTGTAGCGCGGGCACTTTATATGGCCACGGATTTCACTGGTTACACAGATTTGGAATCCAAACACAGATGACCAGGTGAACACGTTTTTTATATATTTATGTTCGAATCTGTGTAACCCGTGAAATCCGTGGCTACAAAATGATTTATTCATGAGCTACTTCTCATCACACTCGCAAATCCGCCGCCATATAAATGGTTGAAATGTTAAACGTGTAGTGTTATTCTTTCAATGTTCTAACCCGATTTGTTGAGGAGGTTTCTTCAGATGCAGCTCTCTCCCCCCTGGTGGACGTTTCATGGCCTGGTTGCTGCCGCACTCGGCGCCGACCACGAAGTGAAAGTTTCCACCCTGACGCAGCATGGGTCCAAGTATTCCATGCAGGTTTCCGCCACCAATCCGGCAAAGGCGCATGCGCTGGCCGCTGTTCTGGTTCAGAGCCAGCAGTTCGGCAACATCACAGTGCAGGTGACCGTCCAGGGCCAGAACACCTCTGCCGAAACCGGCCTGACACCCACGCAGCTGGCAGAACAGCTGAACACGGCGTTCAAGGGCAACCCGTATTTTATCCGCACGGAAGTCCGGCCGCTCTGGCCCGGGCGCCCGAATGCCGTCGTCTACCCGATTTTCGCGGCCAAGGTGGTCCAGTTCTTCAACGACGACCTCAGCGACTACTACAACAACTACAACGCTGTCGCGGCCGATGGCTTCGCGCAGATGCTCCAGGCCCATGGCACCATGGGACCGATGTGCTCGACCGAGAAGATCGGTTAGCCGTCGGCATTCCCTGTACACCACGGTCGGCCCCGCCAGGTGTGGCGGGGCCGACCGTTGCTTATTCCGGGGGGCCATCAGCCTTGACCGCTGGCTCTGCCACGCCCGGTCGGGCCGGGGGCAGCCGCCGCGCCAGGTAATCAGCCCACACGCCCATCCCCTGAGCAACCCGCTCCGCATTCACCACCTCGGTCTCCCGCACCCGGAATGAGAAGCCCCCGTTCCCACGCCCCGCCATGCCACCGCCCCCAGTAATTAAGGGAAGTTCATCTTGGTATGCTTTGGATTGCCGCACCACAGGTCGAGATCCACAATTACGTCTACCGAAGCCCGCCCATCCTTCTCCTTGACGGCGATCGAGCTGTCGGTCACGTGGACCCCGAGCACCCCTGTGACGCCCTCGGCCGGGACCGTATGGCTCCAATACATACGGCGCTCGGCCCGCCCAACGACCGCTTTCGTAACGATCTCTTGGAGCCGGCTGTCCGACACAGAGCTTCCTCCTCAGGGAGTCGCGGCTTGCTGGTACGCAACCGAGCCGCTACACAGTCCCCACATCAGCGTATGCGTATACCGCTTCTTATGTCGCGGTATGACCAGCCACCCGGGCAGTTTTTCTGCCGGCAAGGCGGCGGGCGTACTGAATCGGGCGCAGGTGAGCCAATTCGGCCAGGTCCCACCGGCCCAGGTGCTCGAAGATCGCCCGGCCCGGCTGCCCGTTCAGTTCGATGTACCAGGTTCGCCCCCGCTGGTCCACACCGAGGTCGAGCCCGATTTCACCCAATGGCCCTGCGCATTGCTCGGCTGCCTGCGCCGTCTGAAGCGCCAGCCGCTCCAGTTCAGCGATGAGCGCCGCTTGCCGCGCCCTGCTTTCAGGCGCCACGACCTCCGCCAGTACCGCCACCGGGATGCCCTCCCCTCCGGTATGCAGGTTCGCCGTAAAGCGGCCATGGCCCGCCAGGCGGGCGCCCATGCCGGTCACGTGCCAGCGCGCGGCGGCGTCCTTCTGCACTAGCACGCGGACATCAGCGGGGCGCCCGTCCACGACGGCAAGCGCAAGCCCCTGCTGTACAATGAAGCGCCCGGTGCGCTGCCTGCTGACGACCCACCGGGTCAGCTGCTCCTCCGTGGCATAGACCTGCCGCAAGCGATCTGTGTCCCGCGAGACGTAAGTAAGCCGCATGGTGCGGGGGCTCTCCCGCTCCATGCGAATAATGCCGCGCCCGATTGAACCGCACACCGGCTTGATGTAGACGACGGCGTGCTGTTCCAGCATCTCCAGCGCCACCCGTGCGTCTGTCAGCAGCCGCGTTTGCGGCAGATGTTCGCTGATCGGACCGCCATGCGCCGCGAGGCAGCGGCAGGCCTCCCATTTGTCGAGTGAGCTGTTGTTGATGAACGGCACGCCCTCCGCCTGGAGGGCGCCCATCAGCTCATCCTGGTCACGCGGGAAGTAACGGTTCCAGAGCACGTCCGGGAATTCGGTGCGCACAGCGGTCCAGCCCCGGTCGGGTCCGAGCCAGCGGTGCCCTTGTATCTGACCGGCGGCCAGCTCGACCCCGTCCGGGGCGAAGCCGAACACATCAAGCTCCTCAGACTCGGCCAGCCTGGTCACTCTCTCGGCAAAGGGCGTAAGCA
>JAQBPS010000732.1 GCA_028287415.1 Bacillota bacterium
ACGGGTCGTCCTTTGCCACCACCCAGGATGGCCAGGTGGCAAAAGGACGACCTTTTCTCGATTTATGTCAACTGCATTGGGCCATTCTGCGCCGTCATGAGCAAGCCGACGCGGCGGCTCTTTGCTGCTGTCCGCACCCAGCTGGGGCTGCAGGCGTTGGGTGCGAGTAAACCGTCGCTGTGCTTGGGCACATCGGGACCGAACGGGTCCTCCTTTTGCCACCACCCAGGATGGCTAGGTTGCAAAAGGACGACCCGTTCTCGATTTATCTCCGCCTATGGCAGTGCGGTTTGACATTCTCCTCCTTACCCACAAGGTAGAATGGTGGCTCGAGCATGATCAGCGCCTGTGACCGACCAACTCGTGTCATCCACCCCGCCCAGTTGAAAGCAGTCCCTGCGGACCAGGCGGGCGGTGGGTGACCGCCGGGGCGGCGGGGTCGGCTGGCGCTTGCAATTCTTTCAAATGAAGCCAGCGTGATGGCAAAGAAGTGGGTAAAGGGGAGGGCGTTCGGCCCCCCTCTCACTTAATTGTAGACACTAAAGGTATGCTGGTACTGATACTCCTTGCCGTCATCTTCCCGGACGTCCAATCGCTCGCCGTTCCACTCCAGCTGGGTGCTCCCCTTCTGCGATGCCATTTGCCATGCGCCGCTGGCCTGCAGGTAGTCGAACGCGTCAATCGAGAGGTGGGTGAGCTCCTCCTCGTTCGCCTCCCGGCATGCGGGTGAAAAAGTGAGCACCTGCCAGACGCGGTCGAAGAGCGGGAAGTCTTGTGGTTCCCGGTGTAGACGATCGTAAAGGTTGCGTACATCCATACGGCCATCCTCCTTATCAGCATGATCTCGGTTAGTATGCGCAGGATGAGCCGGGCGCAACAGTGCACTCGAATCTCTTGCGAAAAGTGGCAACCGAGCATGGTAAAATGGGAAACAAGAGCTAGTCCGAAAGGTGATGGCGGTGCCGACCATTAAGCTATTTCATGAAGATGCGTATCGCCGACGGTTTACGGCGCGGGTAATCTCCTGCACACAGGCTGGCGATCGGTGGGATGTTGTGCTGGATCAGACGTGCTTCTATGCCACGGCGGGCGGGCAGCCGAACGATGTGGGCACGCTCGGGGAGTGGCGCGTGTTGGACGTCCGGGAAGAGGATAAGACTGGCATCCTCATCCATACGGTGGACGGCCCGCTCACGGGCGAAGTGTCGGGGGAGATCGACTGGGACCGCCGGCTCGACCACATGGAGCAGCACACGGGCCAGCATTTGCTCTCCGGCGCCTTCGAGCAGTTGCTGGACGCCGAAACGGTTTCCTGGCACCTGGGCAGCGAGAGTTGCACAGTCGACCTCGGGATCGAGGCGTTGACAACCGAACAAGTTGCGCTGATTGAGTTCGAGTGCAACCGGGTCATTCGCGCTTGCCTGCCCGTGATCACCCACCGGGTGGACCTCGCAGGGGCCGCCGCACTGCCGCTGCGTAAGCCGCCCACGGTGAGGGAACACATCCGGGTGGTGGAGATCAGCGGGTATGACTGGTCGGCCTGTGCGGGCACGCATGTCCGCAGCACGGGGGAGATGGGACTCCTCAAGATCAAGTCCTGGGAGAAGAACAAGAAGGCTACCCGAGTGGTGTTCCTGGTGGGCCGCCGGGCCCTCAACGACTATATGCGGCTCGACAGCACCACCCGGGACCTCGGCCGCGCCCTGTCGATCGGTGTCCACGACCTGCCACGCTACGTGGAGCGCAGCCAGGAAGAGACCTCTGGCCTGCGCAAGCAAGTCAAGGTGCTGCAGGAGCGGATCCTGGAGATCGAGGCGGGTGAGCTGGTGGCCGGGGCCCGCAGGCTCGCCGGTGCGCGCATCGTGCGGCTGGTCTCAGGCGGCCGCTCGCTGGAGGAACTGAAACTGCTGGCAGCCAAGGTCGCCGGTCACCCGGGCACGATCGCTGTGTTCGGCACCAGGGGGGCGATGCCCCAGATTGTGCTGCAGCGCTCCGTCGATCTCCGCCTGGACATAGGTGCCGTGGTCAAGCAGGTGCTGCCGCTGATTGACGGGCGCGGGGGCGGATCGCCAGTGCAGGCGCAGGGCGGTGGCAGCCGGCCGGAGGCGCTAGAGCACGCACTCGATCAGGCCATCCACAAAATCGCCGAAGCCCTCAAATAAACGCAGCAAAAAAGCCGGGAGCAGAACGCTCCCGGCTTCTCTATGCAACCCCTACTTCATCAGGAGCGCCGCAGCGGCCTGCGTGATTCCGGTCGCCTGGCTGGCCAGGACGGTGCCCATCACGATGACGCCGATGAACGAGATCACGACGGTGCCGATGATCGGCCCGCTGACGGGCAGCGGGGCTCTGTCGGACTTCTCCAGGAACATGGCCTTGACCACCCCGTAGTAGTAACCCACGGAGATGACCGAGTTGATCGCCATCACGACTGCCAACCACACATAGCCGGCGTCGACAGCGGACCGGAAGAGGAAGAACTTCCCCATGAAGCCGACTGTCGGGGGAATGCCGATCAGCGAGATGAAGAAGATCATCAGGGCCCAGGCATAGGCCGGGTTCCGCTGCGACAGACCGTTGAAGTCGCTGACCGTAAGCCAGCCGCCCTCCTGATCCAGGTGGGTGAGGATGGCGAAGATGCCCAGGTTCGTCAGGGCGTAAGCCATGATGTAGTAGAGCACCGCCGAGGTGCCGGCACCGGCAGGGTGCAGGCTGCCGGCCGCCACCACGCCGACCAGCACGTAGCCGGCCTGGGCGATGGACGAATAGGCCATCATGCGCTTGACGTTCGACTGCATGAGGGCAGTCAGGTTGCCGAGGAACATGGAGGCCGTGGCCAGGACCGCCCAGACGAGCGACCAGCGCTGGGCGAACGGGGCCACCCCCATGCCGACCACGAAGACCCGCAGGATGGCGCCGAACGCCGCACCCTTGGGGCCGACCGAGAAGAAGCCGGTGACCGGGGTCGGCGCACCCTCATAGGCGTCGGGCGCCCAGAGGTGCATCGGCACCGCGGCGATCTTGAAAGCGAAGCCGCCGGCCAGGAACAGCATGCCGGTCACGATCATCGAAATACGGCCGGGGAACTCAGCGGCGTGCTGAGCGAACTGGCCCAGGCGACTGGCGATGTCGGGCAGATACGTGGTGCCGCTGATCCCGAAGATGATCGAGAGGCCGAACAGCAGCACTGCCGATGCCAGCGCACCGTTCAGGAAGTACTTGAGGGCCGCCTCGTTCGACTTGGGATCGTGGCGCAGCAGGCCGGCAAGGACGTAGGAGCTGATCGAAGCCAGTTCCAGGCCGACATAGATGGTGATCAGGTCACGGGAGCTGACCATCATCATCATGCCGATCGTCGCCACCAGAAGCACCTCGTAGAATTCCAGGAACATGCCCCGCAGGAACTTCTCGACGTAGTCGATGGAGAGCAGGGTTACCAGGGCGACGGAACCGAGGAGCACTGCCCTCAGAAAGAACGAGAAGTTGTCGGCTACCAGCATGCCGCCGAAGAACTCCAGCGGCTTACCGGCAGCGAGCGCCTTGCTGATTGCGGGATCCGTTGCGCCGTACCAGACGGCACCCATCGCCAGCACGATTCCGGCCAGGGTGGCCCACACCAGCAGGCGCTTCTCCTGGACGTAGAGGTCCAGTACCATGACCAGCAGCGTGGTGACCACGACGATGATTTCCGGCAGCAGGTAGATGTAGTTCGGCTGAACCACCTGAGTCCAGTTCAAGCTACTTCCCCCCTACGACGGCGAGGACCGACGACAGCGCCTTGACTGACTCGTCGAGGATGTTCAGGATCGGGGCGGGATAGACACCGAACAGCACGACCAGCACGGCCAGAGGAGCGAAGATCAGCTTCTCCTTGAAGGTGACGTCGCTCAGGCCCACGTACTCCTTCTTGCGCTCGCCCAGGAGCACGTTTCGCATGGTCACCAGATGCCAGGCAGCGGTGATCACGAGGCCGGCGCCGGCGACGAGGACCCAGAGGCCGAAGGCCGGGTAGGTGCCGGTCAGGGCGATGAACTCGCCGATGAAGCCGGCCAGGCCCGGAAGACCCAGGTTGGCAAAGGCGACGAAGGCGGTCATGAAGCTGATGACGGGCACCGTCAGGAACATGCCGCCGAGCTTGCCAAGGTCACGGGTGTGGGTCCGCTCGTAGAACATACCGACCGCAAAGAAGAACAGGGGCGAGATCAGGCCGTGTGAGATGGTGACGAAGTAGCCACCAGCCAGAGCGACCCGGCCCATGTCAGCCGGCAGAACGCTCGCAGCGGCAAGTGCGATGATGAAGAAGCCCATGTGGTTGACCGAAGAGTAGG
>JAQBPS010000780.1 GCA_028287415.1 Bacillota bacterium
GTTTGATCTCATTATATGCTGTAGCGATGCTGTTCAGGAAGGTGTTACACATAAGAATAATTAGACCGATGTGGAACGGCGACGCTTTACACAAAGTTGACATTTCAAATGTCGGACAGACCGCCTTTTTGCAGGGATTTGCCGTGTGCGGAACGAAAAAGAAAAGCCGCAATTATTATGTGAAAAGCAAGAGGGGACGACTGTGGCTCGCGACCAGGCATGGCTGCGGTATCTGGTGCCCGGGCTGTTGGCCCTGGCGCTGCTCACGGCGCTTTACGTGCCGCCATACTACCACCTGCCCCTGTTCGGGCTGGCCGTGGTATTCGCCGCGCGCAAGGCGTATCAAGAAGCGGTCCTGCGCGCCGAACTCCGCCAGGCGCACCAGCGACTCCAGGCGATCCACAAGATCGCCCTCTCGCTGTCGACCACGCTCGACCCGAACCGGCTGCTTGAGGTGATCCTGGAGCAACTCGGCCAGCTGTGGGGCTATGACCACGGGGCGATCCTCCTGCTGGACGAGAGCGGAGAACTGGTGCTGACGGCGGGCAAGGGCTACTTGCAGGAGCCGGGCTACCGTATCCCTGCCAGCGACGGCATCTGCGGCGCGGTGCTCCGGAGCGGCGGGCCGATCTGCGTGCCGAACGTGGCAAGGGAGCCGCGCTACATCCCCGGCATTCCGGCGGCCCAGTCCGAATTGGCGGTGCCGCTGATCTGGGAGGGCAAGATCGTCGGCGTGCTGAACGTGGAGAGCCCCACGCCGAATGCCTACACCGCGGGTGACGTGGACCTGCTGAGAACCGTGGCCGAGCAGGCTGCCGCAGCGATCGATAATGCGCGGCTGCACCAGGCGACCCGCCACCTCGCCCTGACCGATCACCACACCGGCCTGTTCAACTATCGCTATTTCCAGGAGCAGGTGACAGCGGCCGTACGGAACGCACAGCTGACCGGGACCCCGTGCTCGCTGATCATGATGGACCTGGACCACTTCAAGCGCTGCAACGACACTTATGGCCACCCCACGGGCGATTTGATCCTCCAGCAGGTTGCCAGGGTGCTGCGAGACGCGATCCGCCAGGGTGACCTGCTGTTCCGCTACGGCGGTGAAGAGTTTGCCGTAATCCTGCCCGACACGCTCCAGGAGGGTGCCCTCCTGGTGGCGGACCGCATCCGGGAGCGGGTGGCCGAGCATTCGTTCACCACCCGCTCGGGGCGCCCCCTGGACTTCGCACTCTCGGTCAGTCTCGGCGTCGCCACGAGCCCGGCGGATGGCCTCACCCCGGTCGATGTCGTGCTCGCTGCCGATCACGCGCTGTACGCAGCGAAGGCGGCGGGCCGGAACCGTGTCGCCGGCACCCAGCTTGGGGCCCAGGCGGAGCCGGCGTAGCGGCGCCCAGGCAATCACAGACAGAACCCACCATGGCCTGCTCGCCCTGGTGGGTTCACTCATTGACAGACGCGGACCGACTCTTCATCGCTTGCGCCGCCTGATCCACCGCAGCAGCCACCAGCCCAGGAACACCAGTACAGCGAGCGACGTCCGAGCCTTCGCTTTACGGCTTCTTACGCATCTTATCCGACGCCGCCAATGGAGCGTCCCTCAAGACCGTGCAGCGGCGCGGACGACGGCGGCGCACCATCCGGAGAGCCGCTCTCACTATTGTTGCCAGGTGACCGGCCGGAAGGGGCGCCGGACCCGTCCGCACCCGCAGGTCCCGTCGCTGACGAACAGCGGGCGCTGCGGCACTGCAAACCGGGAGCGCGGCGGTGGCGACGGTGGCGGCGGAGGCACAAACTCAAAGGCTCCCACATCGCAAGCCGGCCCCTGCGGCCGGGCGACACCCCGCTGGTCTGTGGTGACGGAGCTACCTGCGCTATCTGTGCAGGTGGGCGCCGCGTCAATCGCCACGCTGCCAGGCAGCAGCGCCATGGTCTCCGTGTTGCCCGGCGGGTTGAGCGCTAGCGGCCCCAGGCTCAGGGCCGCCCGGCTGACCACCGTGAAGCTCGGACAGCTGCCGTCCGTGGACAGGTTGCCCCCCAGGTCCACGATTGTGCCCGCACAGTTGGCGCGGGGGGCGCCTGCAACATCCGTGGTGCTGGCAACGATGCTGTTCTTGACGAGGATGCTCCCCGGACCGCCGGTCTCAAGCGCCGCGCCCGCTGGCGCGTCAACCCGGTTATCGGCGACGGTGGCGAAGCTGACCGTGCTCGTCGTGCCGCTGCGGTCGAAGATGGCGCCGCCCGCCATCGCCGCGTGGTTCTGCGCCAGCGTGCAGTTCGTCAGGCGGGTGGAACCGCCGTCGCCCAAGCCCGTGAACACGCCGGCGCCGATCAGGGCGGTGTTGCCAAGCAGGACACTGCCCGTGATCGTCATCGTAGATGCTCCGATCGTGGCAACGGCGCCGCCTAATTGTGTCGCACTGTTCCCGACGAACCGGCTATTCGTGATCGTCGCCACCGCGTCTTGGATGAATACGCCACCGCCGTAGAACGGGGTAGTGTTTCCCTGAAAGGTGCTACCACGGATGGTCAACACGCTCCCCGTGAAAGCGCCCACGCCGCCCGAAGGGCCACTGATGACACTGTTGTTCAGGAGAGCACAACTGTCGATGATCACCAGCCCACTGTCTGCATCGATCCCACCGGACTCACGAGCCGTGTTAAGCGAGAGCGTGCAGCGGAGCAGCGCGACGGCGCCGAAGTCGTTGTCTATGGCCCCGCCAAACAAGGAGGCTGTGTTGTTTACGAACAGGCAGTCCGTGAAGGACATGCTGCCGCTGGCGGTGGCGGCGGCGCCCCCAAACGTGGCACGATTGCCAGAAAAGGTGCTTCCCATGACCGTCAGTTGCGCCCCCGGGCCGGTGAAGATGGCTCCGCCTGACTGCGAGGGCGGTGCCATGCCGTTGCGGACGGCGATCCCGGTGATCGTGACGATGGCCGGGGCGGTGATCCGAAAGGGCCGGAAAGCCGCGTTCCCATCGACTGTAAAGCTGCCTGCGCCGGGACCGAGGATCTCCACGCTGTCCGTGATGTCGGGCAGGGGACTCAGGAGCAGGACAGTGCCCGTGGTCTGAATCAGGATCCGGTCCGGGCCGGGGTTTCCGTTGGCATCCATGATCGCCTGCCGCAGGGAGCCGGGACCGCTGTCAGCCGTATTGGTCACAAAGAAGTCCACGGCTCCTCACCTCGCTTTCACTCGTTGGGCAGGGGCAGGTCGGCAGCACGGAGTTGTCGCAGCTGTGCGCGAAGCGACGTGCGGACCGCCAGCAGCGCGGCGATCTGCTCTTTGGAAACAGGCAGACTGTTGGGATCCATCCTGACGCCTCCTCGCGGATTGTCCGGTTTGACTTATGTTATGAGCCCGGGCGCTCCGGTGAGCGGCCCACGAAAGCCAACAATGACCAGCATTTGCTGATCAAGGACATCTTCCTGAGGAAGAATCGTCGGGCTGGTTGGCGAGTAATCAGGATGAATCTGGAGCGGCAGACCATCATCATGAATCCGAAGAGAATCAGGCGGCTCATGAAGAAATACGACCCGTTCTATATCAAGCACCTTGCCGACCGTGGCATTGTGCAGTCGATGTCGAGGTAGGGTAACTGCATAGACAATGCTCCGTATCGTTCTTCAGGCACATGAAGGATGAACTTGATCTCACTTGCTGCTATTGCCTCGACCAGGTAAGGTCTGTAGTTGACGAGTACATCTATCACTACAACCACCACCGCTACCAGTGGAAAAGAAAAAAGATGGCTCCTGTAGCGTACAGGAACCACCTATTGGCATGCAGACAGGCGCTCCGATATGGGTGCGCCTTCAGCGACAAGCGAAGAAAATTCAACGTTCTGCCGTTACGATTTTAGACGGCAGGTCGTTGAAGTTGCTGAGCGGAAAAGGAGATGCTTCGCATGCTGGGTGCCTGGTTGCACCCGTACTGGGTGCCCTTCCCCACATCGACAAAAAAGGACCCTCCCAAAACGGGAGGGTCCTCACTATTACCTAACCGCAACCACAACCCCCACCGGTGCTGCACGCCCCACCCTTAAGCTTAGGCGCATCCGTCCCCGTAATCGGGAACGTGACTACAGCGTTGACCCGGTCCAGGAACGAATCAAGATCGACACGGGCCGTCCAGTACGCCTGGATCACCTCGTGATTGTTGAAGCTCTCCTCAATATCCATGAAGCGCTGCACGAGCGCCATCTGCTCAGCGGGCGGCTTGGTCTTGGACTTCTTCACA
>JAQBPS010000782.1 GCA_028287415.1 Bacillota bacterium
GTCGAAAATGCTGTAAAAGATCATGGCGGGGATCAGGAGGCCGATAAACGCCGGAAAGAGCATGCCGAGTAGAATTGCCCCGCCGACGGTGCCCACCATGAACTGAAGGCCCCGCTGGAACAGGCCCATATACAAATGGCCGACTCCGGGCACGAGCGACAGCAGAAAGCGGAGCCCGCCGTTGATATCCCGCCGGGGCCGCTGCACGCGGGTTTCCAGGCATGATTTGCAGTAGATCTGCCCATTCAGGCTCACGATACATTCATCACAGATCGGACGCCCGCACATGTTGCACATGCCCTCAACCACACGGTCTGCGTGGAACACACAGTTCATGTAAGCCAATCCTCCTTAATGCAGCTGCAACAAGGCAGCGAACCAATGGCTCAGCGATGCGCTGGCGTGAGCGCCGGTACCCCCTGCCTGCGCCTGGAGCACCTCCCAGTAGGCCTGACCCTGCACTCCCCACAGCGCGAGCCGGTCCGTTGTCTGGTTCCACAGATAAAGCATGTTACCCGCTGAAACGATGGCGATGGTCGCGCTCATCGCATAGGCGACACTGGCATACTGCCGGCCGGACCACCGTTGGCGGAGCCATGGCAGGATCAGGTTGACACCGGTCGGGCGCTCATCGTAAACCCTGGCCATCACCTGCTGCGTGAAGTCTGCGGGCAGCGGTGACGGCGCATGCAGCAACATGTCGTGGAGCGTGGGATCGTCCAGGGCGATCTGAAGATACCGCAGCCCCGTGAACTCCGGCCAACAGGTGTCACACCGGTAGAGGTGTTCCGCCACGCCCACCTGAAGCTCAGGGGAGAGCGCCTGATCCAAGTACCCTTGCAGGTGCTGTCGCACGACTTTGCACTCCACCGCTGTCACCTCCGTCATAGCCGTCGATTCGTTTCCTCAGGAGCTGCTTGGCCCGGTACAAGCGGGTCTCAATGGTCCGCAGAGGCGCCTCGAGCCGGTCGGCAATCTGCTGGTAACTGAGGTGGTGAAAGTGGTAGAGCAGCACCACTTCCCGGTAGTCGTCGGGCAGTTCCCGGATCGCCGCTCGCAGCTGGTGCCGCCGTTCGTCACGCAGAGCGGCCTCCTCCGGGCCCTCGGCGTGGCTGACGAGGTGCGGCGCCGGCCCGGGCTCCCGGTCGGGCGCCGGTTCGAGGGGCACTTGCAACGGCCGGCGTTTGCGTGCCCGCAGCCAATCCAGGGCGAGGTTGACCGTCAGTCGGTGCAGCCAGGTTGTAAAGGCGGCGTCGCCGCGGTATCCTGCCAGGGAGCGGTATACCTTGAGGAAGGCCTCCTGTGCCAGGTCCTGGGCATCCTGCTCGTCACCGATCACCTGATAAAGCGTGCGGTAAACACGGCCCTTGTGGCGCTCCACGAGGACAGCAAACGCATCCGTATTCCCTTGCTGTGCCTCGAAGACCAGTGTTTCGTCACGCCGGGTATCCATGTGACACAACCTCTCGCCGCCGTTCTGGCACGTTAGACGGCGGTGCTCACGCTGAACCCTTCAGGGAAAATCAAAAAAACGCAGCTCACGCAGCGGGAATTTCCGCGGTCGATCTGGTACGTTACTATGTTCCTTCGTGAAACGAATTTCACCTGCCAGGAGGTTTTGTGCGTGCGACAAGGCCAGCCGCCCTCGCCACCCCGCGCGGCCGTCTTTTTTACGACCCTCCTGCTGGCGGGTATCGCGCTGAGCAGCGTCGCCCCGCCAGGGCCTGTGGGCGCGGCGATCAGGCACGTGCTGATGTTCGTGGGCATCGCCCTGCTGTTCACCGCCTTCGCTGATGGGCGCCCCGTGCGCGAGGTCTTCCGCCTGCGCGCACTGTCGCTTTGGGGCGTGGTCAAGAGCATCTGCCTGGGGCTGGCCTCGTGGGGGCTGATCTACATGCTTGGCTCACTGATGATTTTGCTTGTGCAGCGGCTGGGCGGCAAAATGTACCAGCCCTACCCCGAGCTTCAGCAACTGCCTTTCGGGGTGGCCCTGGTGGTGGCGGGCCTGATCCCGGCGCTCTGCGAGGAGTTTGCCTTCCGGGGGTACTTGCAGTATGGGCTGGAAGGACTGGGGCCGCGGGCCGCTGTATTGCTGACGGGTCTGCTCTTCGGGTTGATGCACTTTTCGGTGGTGCGCCTGGTCCCGCTGGCGTTGCTCGGGATGATCTTCGCAGCGGCGGTGCAGCGGGTGGGTTCGATCCTGCCGAGCATGATCATGCACTTTGTCAACAATGGGACCGTGCTGGCGCTGAGCTACGGCCTGGGGCAGGCGGGCAGTGGCAGCGCGGATACCAGCGGGCCCAGCCCCTCCGGCATGACGCTGGTGTTGATGACGGGCGTGGTGATCACGCTCGGCCTCGCGGTGTGGGCGATGCTCAAGAGCTTCGGGCCGGGGGACCTGGCGCGACCGGCGGAGGGGCCGGTGCGCGCCGAGGAGCAGCAGGCCGGGCCGCGTGGGGGACTGGGCCGCTGGGTGCCGATGATCCTGGGGCTGCTGCCAGGGCTGGCGCTGTACGCTTGGGCGGGGCTCCAGGAGCTGCACACGGTGTTCGGGCCGAAGTAGGGAAAAATCCCCCGGCTCAAGGCCGGGGGATTTTTGGGCGTTGGGTCTGTGATGACCGGGGCCTGAAGTTCAACTAGCCAAACGTCCGCAGCACCGTCGCACCATCCGCAGCAAGCGCATCGTCGACCACCTGCCGGATCCGGAGCGGCAGCTCCGCCAGCGGGGACCACCGCAGCTCACTGTGCTCATGCGACAGGCGAATGGTCCCGCTCGGAATTGTGCAGCGGAAGATCGCCACATACACGCTGATATCGACGTGATAATACATGCCCGTCATCGGGCCGACCGAAACCGTGACCCCCAGCTCCTCCCGGCACTCCCGCATCACGGTTGCGTCCAGGTTCTCCCGCCGGTCCACCCCGCCCCCCGGCAGCGCCCAGCGGTCGGCGTAGCGGGAGCGCAGCAGCAGCACCCGCCCCTCCGGATCCTGGATCACCGCATGGGCCGCCAGTTTCCGGGGATTCATCTTCAGGGTGAGATCATAGGCGACCTGCACCAGTGTAAACCAACGCCTGCGGAGGTTCATGCCAGCATCCCCTTCAGCCGGTGCAGCTGGCGCCGCAACGCCTCCGGGTCGGTCATGCCCGGCCGCTCGAAGGTCGGGCCTGTCCCCCCGTACTCCAGCGTCACCATGGCCGGGCTTGTCCGCTCCAGCAGCCATGCAAGCAGCGCATAATCCTCCTCCAGCAACTCCCGGTGGCGGTCGCGCAGGCCCTCGCCAGGCACAAGTCGGGGGCCGGTCACGTGGATCTCCCGCACCCGCTCCAGCGGCAGTGCCAGCGCATAAGCATGCGGGTCCATGCCGAGGTACCAGGCCGCGGACCGCAGGTGTGCTGTGTCCAGCAGCAGCCCGGTGTCAGTGGCAGCAAGCGCCTCGCAAATCGTCGCCGGTCGTGCGCAGATCCAGAGGTTGCCCCGGCTGCCGCCCAGGGGGATGTTCTCCAGCAGCAACGGCACGTGCAACCGTTCCTGTGCCGCCAGAATGTGCGTGATCATCCGCTCAAGCACCCTGCGTGCAACCGTCCCGTCCTGCACGGCGGGGTCTACCGGGAAATCCCAGTCCGCCGCCATGCTTTGCAGATGGATCGCAACGTGCGGTGACCGACAGGCCGCGATCGCAAAGTTCAGCTCATCCCAGTCGATCTGGCTGAACGCCTCCGGCGACATGCCCGCGTGGCGGAGCGTATGCACCAGTGCCGGCCGGATCGACCGACACTCTGCCACCTCCCGGAGGAGGGTATCTTCCCGGGAAAGCTTGATCCAATCCACTGCCACCTCGCCCTCGGCGAGGAAGGAGAGCAGCGGCTGAGAATAGTTGCACCCCAGTTGGGTCATAGGACGAGCGCCCCCTGTTCGCAAAGAAATCGCAGTTAAAGAATTAGACTGATGCACAAGGGCAATTGGTTGCATCTGCCATGAAGTTGTAGAATAGGGACCGGGGGGGTCGAGTTATGTCTTATGTCCTGACATTCGCTGAGGCCGTCGCTGCCGGGCCCTCGCAGGTGGGCGGCAAGGGCTGGAATACGGGCCGCCTGGCCGGCTTCGGCTTCCGCATTCCGCACGGCTGCGTGGTGGCCGTCGGCGCCTATTGGGCATTCCTCGCCGCGAACGGGCTGATGCCTGAAGTGGCCCGCCTTGGCGCGCTCACCGCGGATGAGGCCGCCACCGAGGAGGCGGCGGAACACCTGACCGGGTTCCGGGCGCAGATCGACGCCGGTCAGCTCCCAGCCGGACTGCTGGGCGATGTCACGGCTGCGCTCCGGGCAGCGGGCGTCCCCGCGGAGGCCGGGCTCGCCGTCCGCTCCTCAGCCACGGCGGAGGACTCAGCTTCGGCCTCATTTGCCGGCATCCACCACAGCTTTCTGAACGTGCTCGGCGCCGACGGGCTCGCGCAGGCGATCCGTGGCTGCTACGCTTCGCTCTGGACCCCTACCGCCGTCACCTACCGTCGCCGGCTCGGCCTCCCCGATCGGGACGTGGGCGCCGCCCTCGTGATCCAGCAGCTGATCCAGTCGCTGTACTCCGGTGTCGCCTTCTCGGCCGATCCTGTCACAGGGCGCCGGGACCGGGTCGTCATCAACGCATCGTACGGCCTCGGCGAGGCGATCGTCTCCGGCGCGGTCGAGGCTGACGAGTACCATATCCACATCGACCACGCCGGTCCGGTCAAGCTGGTCGGCGGGCGGATCGGGATGAAACACCTCGCCGTCCGGCCGGATATCGACGGCGGCACGCTGACAGAGGAGATCGGCTACGCCGACCGCAGCGAGCCCGTGCTGTCCAAGCCCCAGCTCGAAGAACTGACCCGGGTCGTCCGGCGGATCCAGGACACCCTTGGCGACGGCGTGCAGCCGCAAGACGTGGAGTGGTGCCACGACGGCTGGTACCTGACCGTCACGCAGGCCCGCCCGATTACGGCGCTGCCCGAAGCGACCTTCCCGGCCCTCGCCGGGCAGCCCACAATCTGGTCGAATGCTAACCTCAAGGATGCCACACCCGGCGTGCAGAGTCCACTGGGCTGGTGGTTCAACTCGCTGACGGTGGAGGTGCTGCTGCGGCAGATTTTCTGGCGGGGCGGCTACGACTTCCCCGAGGGGCTGAGCTGGAGCCGGCTCTATGGCGGCCGGGTCTACATGAACCTCTCCGCCCTCCAGTGGGCCGCCTATGACGCCTTTGGCTGGCGCCCCGCCGAGACCAACCGGGCGATCGGCGGCCATCAGCCGGAGATTCAGGTCCCATCCCCGGCGCCGCTCTGGAGCAGGCAGGGCCAGCAGCGCTTCCGCCGCCTCGTCCGCATGGGCGGGGTGCTGCGCAGGGCGGCCAGCAGCGCCGAGCAGGTATTTGCCAAAGTCTGGGCCTGGTGCCGGGAGTTTGAGTCACAGCCCTTCGCGGAGCGGTACCACGAACTTGACTTCCTCAAGCGGCTCTGGGCGGTGGAGAAGC
>JAQBPS010000002.1 GCA_028287415.1 Bacillota bacterium
ACCTGAAGAGCTATGACAAGGCCTGGTACGTCGGGACAACCTCGTCCGAGTCCGGCGTGCTGGAAGGCCAGTTGGTGCTCGACGCCTGGAAGGCACACCCCGAGTGGGACAAGAACAAAGACGGTAAGATCCAGTACGTGATGCTCAAGGGTGAGCCGGGCCATCCGGACGCCGAAGCCCGCACCAAGTTCTCGATCGACACGATCACCAAGGCCGGCGTCCAGGTCGACAAGCTTGAAGAGCAGACCGGCATGTGGGACACCGCCAAGGGCAAGGACCTGATGGACACCTGGCTGGCCAAGTACGCCGACAAGATCGAGTTCGTCATCTGCAACAACGACGCCATGGCGCTCGGCGCCATCCAGTCCCTGAAGGCCAACGGCTACTTCAAGGACAACAAGTTCATGCCGGTCGTCGGCGTTGACGCCATTCCCGATGCGCTTACCCTGATCAACGATGGCACCATGGTCGGCTCCGTCCTCAACGACGCCAAGAACCAGGGCCAGGCCACCTTCGACCTCGCCAACAACGCGGCGCAGGGCAAGCAGCCGACCGACGGCACTACCTGGAAGCTCGGCGACGACAAGGCGGTCCGCGTGCCGTACGTGGCGATCACCAAGGCCAATATCACCCTGGCTGAGGAAGCGTACAAGTAGCTCATTGCCTCATCGCCAAGCAGAACAAAACAATCAAGGTGCACATGTGTGCACCTTGATCGCTTGAAGGAGATGTGTGCATTGACGACCTCTTCTCCCTATCTCCTTGAAATGATCGACATCACGAAGGATTTCCCGGGCGTCAAGGCGCTGGACGGGGTCACGCTGCGCCTGCGGCCCGGCACCGTCCACGCTCTGATGGGGGAAAACGGCGCCGGCAAGTCCACCTTAATGAAGTGTCTGTTCGGGATCTACCACGCGGATGCCGGCGAGATCCTGCTCGACGGGCAGAACGTGCAGTTTGCGACCGCAAGGCAGGCACTCGACCATGGCGTCTCCATGGTTCACCAGGAGCTGAATCAGGTCCGCCAGCGCGACGTCATGGAGAACATCTGGCTCGGCCGGTTCCCGCTGAAAGGCCTGCTGGTGGACCACAAGCGCATGTATGAGCAGACCCTGGAGATTTTCCGGGACCTCGACATCGCCGTCGACCCCCGCGAGCAGGTGCAGCGGCTTTCCGTTTCACAGCGGCAGATGGTGGAGATTGCCAAAGCGGTCTCCTACAACGCTCGGGTCATCGCAATGGATGAGCCGACCTCCTCCCTGACGGAGAAGGAAGTCGCACACCTGTTCCGCATCATCAACAGCCTGCGCAACAAGGGCTGCGGCATCATCTACATCTCGCACAAAATGGAAGAGATCCTCAGGATTGCGGATGATGTGACGATCATGCGCGACGGGAAATGGATCGAGACCAGACCCGCCAGTGAGCTGACCACAGATGAGATCATCCGGCTGATGGTCGGCCGTGACCTCTCGCAGCGCTTCCCGCCCAAGGAAAGTCTGCCTGGCGAGGTCATCCTACAGGTCGAGGGGCTGACCGCCACGGTTCAGCCGTCGCTGCGCGATGTCTCCTTTGACCTGCGCAAGGGTGAGATTCTCGGCATTGCCGGGCTGGTGGGGTCGAAGCGTACCGACATTGTCGAGTCGCTCTTCGGCATCCGCCACCTCCAGGCCGGTCGCATCCTCCTGCACGGCCGCGCCATCCAGAACGGGTCGCCGGATCAGGCCATGCAGAACGGCTTCGCACTGGTGACGGAGGAACGGCGCCTCACCGGCATCTTCCCGCTGCTTTCGGTTCATTTCAACGCCGTAGTCGCCAGCCTGAAGCGCTACGTCCGGCCCACCGGTTTGTTGGCCGAAAAGCAGGCTGCGGATGACACCGATTGGGTACTCAAATCCCTGAGCGTCAAAACCCCATCGCCAAAAACGCCGATCGGCAGCCTCTCGGGCGGCAACCAGCAGAAGGTGATCCTGGGCCGTTGGCTGCTCACCAAGCCGGAGATTCTCATGCTGGATGAGCCCACCCGCGGCATTGACGTCGGTGCCAAATATGAGATCTATCAGTTGATGGTCAACCTGACCGGTCAAGGCAAGGGCATCATCATGATCTCTTCGGAGATGCCCGAACTGCTGGGGGTGACGGACCGCATCCTGGTCATGAGCAACGGCCGGGTCGCCGGCATCCTGAACACCCGGGATGCGAGCCAGGAAGAGCTCCTCCGGCTGGCCGCAAAGTATCTGTAAAGAAGGGTGGATCGACCATGGCCGCCAACACGCAACCCGAGAAGGTGCGCAGCAGGCGGGTGTCGGCGTGGATGACGGACAACGTCATCTACATCGTCCTGCTGGCGCTGCTGCTCGTGATCATCATCAAGGAGCCCGCCTTTGTCTCGATCGTCAATTTCCGCAATATCCTCGCCCAAGCATCGACCCGCGTGATCATCGCGCTCGGCGTGGGCGGCATCCTCATCACCGGGGGCACCGACCTCTCCCCCGGCCGCATGGTCGGCATGACCGCGGTGGTCTCCGCCTCGCTGATGCAGGCGACCGACTACGCCTACCGCATGTACCCGCACCTGACGCAGCTCCCGGTGATTCTCCCGGTGCTTTTGTGCGCCGGTATCGGGGCGGCGTTCGGGTTGATCAACGGCGTGGCCGTGGCGACCTTCAAGGTGCCGCCCTTTATCGCCACGCTGGCCATGATGGTGATCGTCTATGGCCTGACCTCGATCTACTTTGACCGGCCGCCTTACGGGGCCCAGCCGGTCGGCGGCCTGGACCGGGCCTTCACGACCTACGCGCAGGGGTCGATCTTCAGCGGGAAACTGAGTATCCCCTACCTGGTGCTTTTTGCGATTGTGACCTCGGTGGTCATCTGGGTGGTCTGGAACAAGACACGCCTGGGCAAGAACATGTACGCGATCGGCGGGAACACGGAGGCAGCGGTCGTCTCGGGCGTCAACGTGGTGCGGACCCTGTTGATCATCTATACCCTGGCCGGCGCCCTCTATGGCTTCGCCGGCACACTCGAGGCAGCGCGCACGGGCAGTGCGACGAACAACACCGGCAATATGTATGAGCTCGACGCGATCGCCGCGGCGGTCGTCGGCGGGGTGTCGCTGTCGGGTGGAATCGGCACGGTGCCGGGCATCGTCACCGGTGTGCTCATCTTCCAGGTGATCAACTATGGTCTCGCCTTCATCAGCGTCAACCCGTATGTCCAGTACATCGTGAAGGGCCTGATCATCATCACGGCCGTCGCCATCGACATGCGGAAATACACGAAGAAGAAGTGACGAGGGGAAGGATGCACCGTGAGCGTGCGATTCCCGAGCGGTTTCTTGTGGGGAGCGGCCACCGCGGCCTATCAGATCGAGGGCGCCGTTGCCGAGGATGGCCGTGGCGAGTCCATCTGGGATCGGTTTGTGCGTACGCCGGGTAAAATTTATCAGGGACAAAACGCCGACGTCGCCTGCGATCACTACCATCGTTTTCGCGATGATGTCGCACTGATGAAGGAGCTTGGGCTGAACGCGTATCGGTTCTCGATTGCCTGGCCGCGGATCTTCCCTGAGGGCGGGAGCAAGCCGAACCAGAAGGGCATCGATTTCTACCGGCGGTTGGTCGACGAACTGCACGCGGCTGATATCACGCCCGCTGCTACGATGTACCACTGGGACTTGCCGCAGGCGCTTCAGGACCAGGGCGGGTGGGAGAACCGTGAGACCGCCT
>JAQBPS010000027.1 GCA_028287415.1 Bacillota bacterium
GCCTTCACCTCGCCCGTGAGCGACACCTTCCGCCGCACAAAGCCACCGAGCGCCGTGATGCTGATCTGTCCCCGGAGTGCTCCCGGCTGCGCGACTGTCCCCGAGATGAACACCCCAGCCGTTTCGCCCGGTTTCAACACCGCGGGCGACACTTCGGCCATCAGGCCGGGCGCCCCGGATACAGCCACATCCAGCTCCAGCGTCCGCCTGGCGGTGTTGCGCACCCTCAGCACCCCCCGCGCTGCCAGCGGCACGCCGGCCGTCATCGCGCCGATCGCAGCGATCGAATCGCTCACTTCCAGGGAGTCGGCTGAACTGAGGGACTGAAAACCCGCCCGTGCATCGCTGTGTGACACGGCGATCGCCTGGGTCGCCGGCAACGTCGCCGCGAAGCTCCCGGTCGTGAGAATCGTCGCGGAGACCACGGCCAGGCCGAACGAACGAGCCTGGTGCGCTCTCCTCGTCCGCCGTAGTGCACGAGGCTCCATGCGATCCCTCCTGTGCGGTGCCTGTCTGATCGACTACAACCGAATTCCACGATCCGACTCTTTTACCTCCCAATATTTGGAATTCAATCTGAGGGTGAAGCCTGCGTATACCAAAACGACCGGCTGCAGCGACAGCCGGTGCGTGACAACACAAAGAGCCGCCCCCTTACGGGAGCGGCTCCATTCCAGGTTTCTTAAACCATGCGGCCCTTGGCATACGTGCGGTGTGCTTTGATGATCTCCACCCGCACCCGCTTGCCCACCAGAGCGCCGGCACCCTCGACGTCCACCACGTACCCGTCCACCCGGGCGATCCCGTCCGCCGTGTTCGTCACGTGGGCCTCGTCGATCTTCACTTCCACCGTCTGCCCCACCTTGACGGGCAGCGCCCGCTCCTCCACCTCCGCCCGAGTCCCCAGCACCCGCAGGTTCATCTCTTCCACGTGGACCTCGCTGTTGCCACGGATGTAGATCACCTTGCCGAGCTCTTCCTCGAGCTGCCTCAGGTTGGCGCCGCCGGCGCCGATCAGCAGGGCCGCTACCGGCGGGTGCACCTCCATCAGGAGCGCCTCACTGGAACTCTGCTTGAGGATGCGCCGGATCTCCGCCCGCACCCGGCGGGCCATGGTCTCCTCCGAAAGCACCTTGCCCCGGCCGTCGCAGTACTGACAGGGCCGCATCAGCGCCTCGTCCAGGTTCTGGCGGGACTTCTTCCGGGTCATCTCGACCAGGCCCAGCTGGGTCAGGCCGAGCACGTTGGCCCGGGTCCGGTCCCGGCGCAGCTCCTCCTCCAGCGTCCTGAGCACCTTCTGGCGATGCTCGAGAATCTCCATATCGATGAAGTCGATGATGATAATGCCGCCGATATCGCGCAGCCGCAGCTGTCGGGCGATCTCCTTCGCGGCCTCGAGGTTTGTCTTGAACACCGTATCGGCAAGGTTGGTCGTGCCCACGAACTTGCCGGTGTTAACGTCGATGGCGGTCAGCGCCTCCGTCTGGTCGATGACGATATAGCCGCCGCTCTTCAGCCAGACCCGCTTCTTCAGCGCCTTGTCGATCTCCGTCTCGATGCTGTGGAAATCAAACAGCGACTGGTCCGTGCGGGTGTAAAGCTTGACCCGGTCCTTCAGTTGCGGGGCATGCAGCTCCAGCACTTCCAGTGCGCGCTGATACTCATCTTTATTGTCGATTGTGAACTGATCGACCGTGTCATCAAACCAGTCCCGCACGATCCGATGCACGAGGCTGAGGTCCCGGTGGAGCAGGGAGGGCGCCGGCGCCGTCTTGGCCCGGGCGGCGATCCGTTCCCACAGACGCTGGAGAAATGCCGCATCGCGGCCCAGTTCCTCCTCGTCGGCACCTTCAGCCACCGTCCGCACGATCAGGCCGGCGCCGGCAGGTTTGACCTTAGCAGCCAGCTGCTTGAGCCGCTCCCGTTCCTTATCGTCCTCGATGCGGCGGGAGACCCCAATGTAGTCCACGTGCGGCATCAGCACCAGGAAACGGCCCGGCAGGGTGATGTGCCGGGTCACGCGCGCGCCCTTCGTGCCGATCGGTTCCTTGGCCACCTGCACCAGGATCTCCTGAGCGGGGCGGACAATCTCCTTGATCGAGAGCGCGCGCGCGGCAGGTGCGCCCACCGTCTCCCCCTCCACCTCGGCCTTGCCCGGCAGGGCGTCGTCGACGTAGAGGAAGGCGTTGCGCTCCAGACCGATGTCGACAAACGCGGCCTGCATGCCGGGGAGCACGTTCTCTACCTTGCCATTGTAGATGTTGCCCACCACCCGCTGGTGAACGGGCCGCTCAATGAAGATCTCAACCAGTTCGCCGTCTTCCAGCACGACCGCGCGGGTTTCATCAATATCGACAGTGACCAGGATCTCTCTTGCCATATAAAAATCCCCCATCTCTTTTGGGGTTGAGCCATATTGTCAGGCGCCACAAGGCGCCAAACTCACCAGAGCCACGTCGTTCTCTAGTATGCCAACTAGTACTGGTTTCTTCTCCCACCAGTGAATTCCTGCCACCATCGCCCGTGGTTGCAACTGTACCGCCCCCTACATGGCTGGGGATATACCATTGCGGGGCAAAAATGAGAAGCCACAAAATATTTTGCAATGACAACCGAACAAACTCGGTATACAGTACGTATTAAAAACCGAGACACTGATCATTCTAGTGTTTTAATTCCAACGAATGCGGGGGTGGCCATCATGATGCGGACCACGGTACAGGTCGATCGTTATACGGCTCAGATCGATGAACTGCTGCATGCGGTCAGTGCGATCACGAAGCGGCAGGGGCGCGAACTGATGGCGGAGTTTGATGTAACTCCCCCGCAGTGTGAAGCCCTGCTCGTGCTCCAGGAGTTCGGCGGCCTCGCAATGGGGGAGCTTTGTCAGAAGGTCGGTTCCGCTTGCAGCACGGCGACTGACCTGATCGACCGCATGGAGCGCAATGGCTATGTGGAGCGGGTCCGGGACACCAACGACCGGCGGGTGATCCGGCTGCGGATTACGCCCAAGGGCGAAGAGGTTGTGGCGAAGGTGCAGCAGAGCAGCCGCAACCATCTGGCTGAGCACCTGAAGGCGATGGACCTGTCTGACAAGGAACGGCTGATCCAGTCCCTGGAGCAGCTGCACGATCTGCTCAAGAGGGCTATCTAAGTGAGAGGGGGGTAGAGCGCACGTAACGGCGCACAAAACACCCCGCATGCTAAAGTGGCAGTGTGCGGGGCGTTTTGAGCTTGCCCCCTCTCACCTCTCGGCGGCGGAACAAACGCCCCGAATGCTGAGATCGCAGTATTCGGGGCGCTTGTTCCTTGCCCCGCCCCAAGCAATCGCGCTCAGCCCCCGTGACGTCATGGCCGTCACGGGGGCTTCTGCACGCCAACAACGCTAGCGCTCCAGGATCTGCTCGACGGTGGCGAGCGGCCCCAGTTCGGTGAAGGCATCCATCAGCTCGGCTTCGTGGAGTGTCCCGATCGGCCGCATGTCCGCATCTACGACCAGGATCAGGTGGTAGCGGCGGTCGCTCAGGTGTTCCAGCACCTCGCGCAGCCGGGTACCTGTGACGGCCACGAGCTGACCGCCCGGCATGATGCGCCGCTGCACCATGCGCTCTCGCTTGCGCAGGAACTGACGGTAGGAGCGGTAAATGGCAGCCTCCACCTCCTGTCCGGCGCCGAGGAACAGAAAGAGCCCGCCGACCAGCGGCGTGGCATAGAACCGACCCGTTCGCAGCAGCAGCACCAGCGCCGTGCCAGCCATCATGGTGCCGCAGAAGCGGCCCAGCCAGGCCATCCAGCCGGTGACGCGCCGGTACCCCCAGCGTTGGGCCAGCAGCCCCCGGAGTGCCCGCCCACCGTCGAGTGGCAGGGCGGGGATCAGGTTAAAAAAGGCCAGGTTCACATTGATGTCGAACGCGAGGCGCACCAGGCGCTGGTCCCATAGCTGATCCCCCGCCAGAAAGTGGACGAGTGCGGCGAGGAAAAAACTCTGGAACGGGCCCGCCAGGGCGACCGATGTCTCCGCCTGGGGGTCGGTCTCCAGCACAGAATCCATGCGCGCCATCCCCCCGAAGGGCGTCAGGAACAATTCCTCCACGCCGATGCCCAGCACCCACGCCACGATCAGGTGGGCGATCTCGTGTGCCGCCAGGGAACCGACGAGAATGAGGGCTTCTATGTAGTAGCCGGACCCGGCAGCCGCCGCCAGCAGCAGCACGAACAGCCAGTGGACCCCGATTCGCATGCCGGCAATGCTGCCCAGTCTCAGTGCTTATCCCCCCCCAGCCCCAGGTAGTGCGCGGGGTCAACGGGGGCCGCCTTGCCTGCGGGGCGGACGGCAAAATGCAGATGCGGCGGCAGCGCCTTCTCGGCGCCTGCTGGCTTGCCGACGACGGCCAGGACCTGGCCGCGCCGTACCTGTTCGCCACGTTGCACGCGGATCGACTCGACCTGCGCATACAGCACGGTGAGGGCGCCGTGCTGTGCCTCAATCACAAGGCCGAGCTGCGGGTCTGCGCTGATCCGGGTGATCGAGCCGTCGCTCACGGCGACAACTGGTGTGGCGACGGGCGCTGCGAAGTCGATCCCCTCGTGCAGCTTGTCGCTGACCGTCCTGGGCAGCCAGCCGTAGCCATACAGGACCGTGGCGTTGGCCACTGGCAGCCCCCAGGCGGGGCTGCCGGGCGGGGCCGGCGGTGCGGTGGGGCCGGGCGGGGCCGGCGGTGCGGTGGGGGCCGACGCTGCCGTTGTGGCAGCGGGCACGGCGGCATTCCGGGCTGCGGTCCCATCCGCTGAGGCCGCACCCGGAAGCGACGCGCCCGCCCGCTTGATCCAGCCCTGCACCCGGTCCTGTCCCGACTGCCACAACCCGGCCGCCGCTACTCGCCAGCCCCCGCGGCTGTGGGCCCAGGCATTCGCCCGGGCGGCCTGCCCGGCAAAGTCGTAATCATGGTGGGCAACCCACCGGAACGCAGTTCGTGCCCGTGTCACCGGCGCTCCCGGCGCCACCCCCGCCAGCGCGCTGATACCAACCAGCACCACGGAGAGCACCACCTGGACATAGAGGCGCCCCTCCCGGAAACGTTTCCAGACCACTTGCACCTGGTCCGCCCGGTCCGCCGAGGGACGGGGCTCCTCCCTGGACATGCCACTCCCCTCCACTGCATGTCTATGGACGGGCTGCCGGATTATGACGCGGCCGGCCGCCCTGCCAGGAATGGCGGGGCGGCCGGCATGCTCACCTTTACTTAAAACTCAAGTCCCGCCCCCGGATCCGGGCCAGCTCCTCCTGCGGCAG
>JAQBPS010000053.1 GCA_028287415.1 Bacillota bacterium
CAACGTCCGCGAGCGGAACAGCCGGTTGAACCGGGCGGCTCTGCTGCATGGGCACCGACGGCTGCGGCGCCCGGGACTGCCGCGGCAGCGAAGGCATAGCCGGCCGGGGATAACCCGGGATGCCCGGTGGGGCCGTCGGCCCCGGCCACTGCTGCCGCCCGGGCTCCCGCCCCGTATCCTGGCCCTGTTGCCGATTCTTCAGCAGCTTCCCGGCGAATGAGACCCCCAGGAAGACAAGAAACATCAGAAAGCCAAAAATATCGCTCTTGCCCAAGGGGCCTCACCTACTTCTTATCGCTCTGGGCACCGCCCTGGCCCTTGCTGATGTTCTCCCGCATGGAAGTATCAGCCTGGATGTTCTGCATGTTGAAATAGTCCATCACGCCGAGCTTGCCCTCACGGAGCGCCTGCGCCATCGCCAGCGGCACCTCCGCCTCCGACGCCACCACCTTGGCCCGCATCCGCTGCGTCTCGGCCTTCATCTCCTGCTCCTCAGCAACAGCCATGGCACGCCGCTCCTCGGCCTTCGCCTGCGCCATCACCTTCTCGGACTCGGCCTGGTCAGCCCGCAGGCGGGCGCCAATGTTCGCACCCACATCCACGTCGGCAATGTCGATCGAGACGATCTCGAAGGCCGTGCCTGCGTCCAGGCCCTTGGCCAGCACCGTCCGGGAAATCAGGTCCGGGTTCTCCAGGACCAGCTTGTAGCTGCTTGCCGAACCAATCGTCGTGACGATGCCCTCACCGACACGGGCGATGACGGTCTCCTCGCCGGCACCGCCGACGAGTCGGTCAATGTCGGCGCGCACGGTCACCCGGGCCTTGGCCCTCAGTTCAATGCCGTCCTGGGCCACGCCGGCCACGACCGGCGTCTCGATCACCTTCGGGATGACGGACATCTGCACGGCGAGCAGCACATCACGGCCGGCCAGGTCGATCGCCGCCGCCCGTTCGAAGGCCAGGTCGATGCCGGCCCGGTGGGCGGCGATCAGGGCGTTGACCACACGGTCGACGTTGCCGCCGGCCAGATAGTGGGCTTCGAGCTGTGCGATGCTGCTCGGAATGCCCGCCTTCTCCGCCTTGATCAGCGGCCTGACGATCCGGACCGGGGCGACCCGACGCAGCCGCATACCCACGAGGTAGAAAATGCCTACCCGCACACCGGCGGCGGCAGCGGAGATCCAGAGGCCGATCGGTACGAAGCTGAAAAAGACGGAGAGCACCAGCACAGCGACAACGATGACAAGGATCATCGCAAGGGTTCCATCCATAATTACGCCTCCTTTTGTGAGCGGACGATCACACGGGTGCCATCAACACGGATCACTTTGATCAAGCTGCCAGCGGTCAGGTACTCGCCCTCGGTCACCACATCCACCTTCCGATCGCCGAACCGGGCCATGCCCGCGGGCCGCAGCACGGTCACCGCCTCGCCCTCCTGCCCGAGCAGGCCTGAGAGATCCGCTCGGGCCGGCACAAAGCCCCTGCTGTCATTTTCCAGGGTCAGCGCCTTGCCCAGGCCCCGCCGGCTGATGCCACGCACGAAGCCGAACAGGGCGACAATCCCGGCCAGCGCCGTGTACATGAGGTAGCTGATGGCAAGTTGCCGGGAGGGCACCGCCAAGAAGATCGAGGCGGCGACGGCCAGGATGCCGCCCGCACCGAACACCCCAAACCCGGGGATGAATGCTTCTATGATCAGCAGCACGATACCGATCAGCATCAGCGACAGTTCCAGCCAGCCTGCTGTGCCCACCAGCACGTTGCCAAGGAAGAAAAGCCCCAGGCAGATGACGCCCAGCGTGCCGGGCAGCGTGAGGCCGGGCTTCATGAATTCAAGGCCGATGGCGACCACGCCGATTACGAGGAGCAAGACTGCCACCCAGGGCAAGGTCAGAAACCGACCGGCCTGCTCCGAGAAGGTCGGCTGCACGTCGACCAGCTTGTAGCCGGTGATGCCCGCCTGTTTGAGCGCGGCGTCCAGGTCGGTGGCCTGTCCGTTGGCGTACTGCTTGGCGACCGCCTCATCAGCGGTGAGCACCAGCAGTTCCCCCTTCTGACCCGGCGACTTCGCGTTCCGGTCGACCATGGCCTGGGCGAGGTTCGCGTCCCGCCCGCGGAACTCGGCCGTGGAACGGAAGTAGCCCACCACCACCGACAGCGTCTTGTAGTCTGCCGGCGCCGTTGACCCCGACAGCCTGGGCTCCGCAGCCCCGATGGTCGAGCCGGGCTTCATATAGAGCTTCTCCGCGGCACTGGCAACCAGTGCGCCCGCCGATATGGCGCCGCCCTGAACAAAGGCCACGGTCTTCAACCGCGAGCCGATGATCCGCTCCTTCATCTCAAAGGCGCTCGTGACAAGCCCGCCGGGGGTGTCAATTACGATCGCCACCGCCGCCGCGTTCGGGTCACGCTCGGCTTCATCAAAAGCCCGTTTCGTGATCTGGGCAAGGCCGGGGTCGATCTCCTGCCAGGCATCAATATGAAGCACGTAGACATTCTGCGCCCCGGCGGCCCCCGCCATCACCGGCAGGAAGGCCAGAAGCGCCATCAGGAACAGGACACCGCCTGCGATCAGCCTGCGCATAAACGCTACCTCCCGCTTCGTGCCGGAGGGCGGCCTGTCAAGCGCCGGCCCCGGCTAATCTCCGATCAACGCATAACGCTCGGGCGTGGGCACCCAGGGCGTGCCCTCCGGCGCCTCCGCCTTTGCCACCTGCACCAGGTTCGTGTGGAACGTGGCCCCGCCGCCGAAGTCCGCGGGGGTATCCGCCGTCAGCACGTTGATCCCAACGCCGTCGGGCATGAACCGGGACCACCAGATCGAGGGGGAAATCGCCACGCCCGCCAGGCTCCAGTCGCCCACCTGCACCTGAAGCCGCACGGAGCCCCGGTCGTTGAAGACCCGGACCCAGTCCCCGGACACGAGGCCCCGGGCCTTCGCATCCGCCGGGTTGAGGTAGATTGTCGGCGCACCCTCGCCCTTGATCATGCGGGGCTGGTTGGCGAACGTCGTGTTCAGGAAGTGGTGTGCGGCGGGGGTCACCAGGTGGATCGGATACTTCTTCGCCAGCTCCGGCGAACCGTCGATCGACTCGGCGGGCGGCACGTACTCGAGCACGGGGTCAAGGCCCGCCCGGGCCAGGGTGTCGGAGTAGAACTCCACCTTGCCGGACGCCGTCCGGAAGCCGCCGTCCGCAAACGGGGCGGGCGCCCGGTTCACCTTGATCATATGCTCGCTCTGCAGGCGTTCCAGGGTGATGCCCTCCAGCCCGGGGCTCCCCGACGCGAGCGCCTGGCGGACCAGGTCCTCGTCGGTGTCCCGGAAGCAGGGATCGCTGAAACCCATCGCCGCCGCCAGGCGCCGGAACAGCTCCGTGTTCGGAATCGCCTCCCCCATCGGTGCGATCGCCGGCTCATTCAGCTGCAGGTAGAGGTGCCAGTAGGAGTACATCAGGTCCAGGTGCTCCAGCTGCGTCGTCGCAGGCAGGATGATGTCCGCCCACTTGCACGTGTCGGTGAAAAGCTGCTCATGAACCACGGTGAACAGATCTTCACGAGATAGACCGGCGTGCACCTTCGATTGGTTCGGTGCGACATCCGCCGGGTTTGAATTATAGACAAACAGGGCCTTGACCGGGGGATCGTTCACCTCGGTCAGCGCCTTGCCAAGCTCGATCATATTGATCTCCCGGGGCGCCGGCGAGGGCATCAGGTCGGGCCGCTCCAGGCTGAAGCTGTTGAAGCCGTATGCGCTCGACTGGGAGAGCAGGAAGCCGCCGCCCGCATCGCGCCAGTGGCCGGTGAGCGCAGGCAGCATGCAGATGGCGCGGATGATCGTCCCGCCGTTCGTGTGGCGCTGGAGGCCGTAGCCGACGCGCAGCACGGCAGGCCGGGACTCGTGCCAGAGCTGGGCGAACTTGCGGATCTCCTCAGCGGGGATGCCCGTGACAGCCGCAGCCCGCTCCACGGGCCACTGGGCCACCTTCTGGACCAGCTTATCGAAGCCGGTCGTGTGCTTTTCAATGTAGTCATGGTCCAGCAGGTCCTCGCTCACCAGGACATTCATCACACCGAGGACGAACGCAGTGTCGGTACCGGGCCGCGGCGAGATGTGCCAGTCGGCCTCCCGGGCGCCCTTGTAGCGGTAGGGGTCGATCACGACCAGCTTGGCGCCCCGGCGCCGGGCCTCCTGGATCAGCGGCCACTGGTGCGTGTTGGAGGAGATCACGTTCAGCCCCCAGACGACGATCAACTTGGCGTTGACCATGTCCTCCGGGTCAGGCCCCATGCGCGTGCCCATGACGCTGGTGATCGCCTGGCTGCCGGCGGACGAACAGATCGTCCGGCCCAGCCGGCTGGCCCCGAGCGTGTGGAAGAACCGCCGGTCCATGGACCCATAGTGCAGAACGCCGATGGTGCCAGCGTAGGAGTATGGCAGGATCGCCTCCGGGCCGTGCTCAGCGCTGATTTGGCGGAACCGGTCGGCGATCTCGGTGAGCGCCGCCTCCCAGCTGATGCGCTCAAACTGCCCGGAGCCCTTCGGCCCGGTGCGGCGCATCGGGTAGAGCACCCGGTCAGGGCTGTAGACCCGCTCCTCGTAGTGGTTCGTCTTGACGCACAGGTATCCCCGGGTAACCGGATTATCCGGGTCACCCATGACCCGCACCGCCCGCCCTTCCTTCACGTGGACGAGCATCGAGCATGTATCCCAGCAGTCATGGGGACAGACCGCCTTCTTGACCACGATATCCGGATCCTTGGCCCGGCTCTCCAGCCGTGCGATCTTCGCTCCCGCCATGCCCACTATCACTCCTACAATAACGATTAAACCCGTAAAGTAGCGGCCAGCCGGCCCGGGTGCAGCAGCACATCCAGCCCATCCGCCGGACTGCGCACAACAATATCTGAGGCCACCAGTGAACGCGTTGCGGCACCTTCCGGCCCCAGCACGCAGATGCCGAGCAGGGCGGCCTCCAGCATGAGCCGGTCATTCGCCCCGTTGCCCATAGCGACCACCTGCTCCGCCCCCAGCCGCTCTACCAGCGCCCGCTTGGCGACGGCCTGATCCCCGGCCCCGATCACGTCCAGGGTAACTGGCAGGCCTCCGAGTTCTACGGCAGCAAGGCCGAAGGTATCCGCAGTGATTACGTGCACGTCGACCCGGGTGGCCAGGTCCGTCAGCCGCTGCGCCACCCCGGGCGTCAGCCGGCCATCCATCGCCAGCGTGCCATTATAGTCCAACACCAGGTGCGCCACCCGCATGGGTGGGCGCCCCGGAATTGATAGTTCGAGCATGGTGCATACCTCCGCGACTACTTGTGAATCAGGCCGCCATGCCCCATGCGGATAAAGTCGCGTTTCGTCAGGATCTCGCCCGCCAGCACTATGGGCAGCACCATATCAAACAGCGTATAGCTCTCAAACATAACCGCGCCCGGCAGGCCCATGATCGGCTGATCGCCTTCGAGATAGCCCATCATGAACATCGACCCCGGCAAGACCGGCGCCCCGTAGGTCACGATTTGCGCCCCGCTCTGCCGGATCGCGCCCGGCGTCGCATCGTCCGGGTCGACCGACATGCCCCCGGTGCACAGGATCAGCTCTGCGCCCGCAGCCCGTGCCTCGCGGATTTTCGCCACGGTCATCTCTGCCTGATCATCGCTGTACGTCTTATAGACTACCGGGCAGCCGAAGGCCGCGAGCTTCGCCTCGACCACCGGGCCGAACTTGTCCGCAATCCGGCCCTTGAACACCTCGCTGCCCGTGACGATCACCGCCGCCCGCAGCTGACGGTACGGCTTCACCCGGATCCACGCCCCGAGCGCCTCCGCCTCCGCCACCTGCTGCTCGGCGATCACCAGCGGCGTCACCTTGACACCGGCCAGCAACTGCCCCGCGGCCACCGCCGTGCGGTCGTACAGCGTGGCGACCGTGATCTCACCGATGCCGTTGATCTGCTCCAGCCGGTCGCGATCGACCCGCAGCAGACCGGCATGTTCCGCCTTGAGGCTGACCTTGCCCTCGCGCGGCGCACCCCAGACGATGCCGCCAGCCACCCCGGCCGCCGCCATGCGCTCCGCCGCCTCCTCCTCGTGCACCATGCCAGGCTGCACTTCCCATACGTAGAGGTGCTCCTTGCCCATGGAGAGCAGCAGCGGAAGATCTTCCGCGCGGACAATATGCCCCTTGCGGAAGGCGGGGCCCTTCCCCTCCCCCGGCACAATGCGCGTCAGGTCATGGCAGAGCATCATTCCTATGGCATCCTGAGCGGCGACAACCTTCATGACAGACAAGGCCTCCTCGGCAAAGCTAGCCTCGCGGCTCTATTTTGATGGCGACGGGGGTACTGACGCAGACATTTGCGCAAAGCCCACACCCCGTGCAGGCGTCCACGATCACTTCCGGCTTGCCGTCAGTCATGCGGATCGCCTCGTCCGGGAACGGGCAACGCTGGTAACACAGATCGCACATCTGCCCCTGGTGCGCCCAGCATGCTTCAGGATTAATCACGGCGGTGCCCATCTTCACCGCGCGGGGATCTGCAACCAGCAGGAGCGCCTTCGGCTCACAGGCGGGCATGCATTTACCGCACAGGTCGCAGGCCTGCTCCAGCGGATTAATGTATGGGGTACCGACGGCTGCGCCTGCGCTCGGGGGCAGAAGCTTGATCACGTTAGTCGGACAGGCCGTGGCACAGTCACCGCACCGGGTGCAGGTGAGCAGGAACGCCGCCTCGTCAAGTGCGCCCGGCGGCCGCAGGTAGCGCTTGCCGCCACTGGCTCTGGTGATCGTCTCGCTCACGGAGTCGGCAAAGAGGCGCCCCAGCGAGCGGAAGTTGTGCAGCAGGAAGCTCCTGCGATCCTGCGGCTTCTGGTCGGACATCGCCGGTCGCGCCCCCTCTCTGGAACCTTGCGCTATCACTATAGCACAAAACACAGCAAACCCGGTGGAGTAACTCCACCGGGTACCGTACGTGCGAAATCAATCAACCAAGCAATTCCTTGACGACCTGGTTCACGAGCTTGCCGTCGGCACGTCCTTTCGTCTGTGCCACCAGCGGACCCATGACCTTCCCCATGTCCTTGGGACCCTGTGCGCCAACTTGCGCGATGATCTGGCTAGCCAGTTCCCGCACTTCGTCTGCGCTCATTTGTTCGGGAAGGTATGCACTCAGGACCGCGATCTCGGCTTGCGCCTTCGCAATGAGATCCTCGCGATTGCCCTTTTCAAATTCAGTGATGGTATCCTTGAGCTGCTTCACCTGTTTGGTGACGATGCCCAAGACATCCTCGTCATTGAGCGGGGCTTTCTTGTCGATCTCCACGTTTTTCAGCGCCGCCTTCAGGAAGCGGATCGTGTCAAGACGGACCTTGCCGGCGGGGCCGGCTTTCATGGCCGCTTTCATATCCTCTGTAAGACGCTCGTTGAGACCCATAGGCTACGTACTCCCTCACCTAGTCCTTGAACTTGCGCTTGCGAGCAGCCTCACTCTTCTTCTTGCGCTTAACGCTTGGCTTTTCGTAGTGTTCGCGCTTGCGGACCTCGGCGAGTGTGCCGGCCTTCTGAATCTGACGCTTAAAACGGCGAAGAGCGCTTTCCAGCGACTCATTCTTGCCGATCTTAACTTCGGACATCCCGGAATTTCCCTCCCCTCCGAGACTAACATCGGGGAAAAAGAACACGCTTCGCGATTATACCGCGGGGTTAAGGTTATGTCAAACCCTAGCCGAAGTGGCCCAGCATCTTCCCGCCGATGACGTGGAAGTGCAGGTGGTGAACCACTTGACCGGCATGCTTGCCGGCGTTGGTCACCACACGGTAACCACTTTCGGCGATTCCCTGCTCGCGAGCGACGTGTTGCGCAGCGGTGAAGATGTGCCCCAGCACATCGGAATCCTCGGCGGTGAGATCATGGACGGAGGCGATGTGCTTTCGCGGAATCACCAGCACATGGACGGGTGCCGCAGGGCTGATGTCGTGAAAGGCGACAACGTGATCGTCCTCGTACACCATGGCCGCCGGAACCTCACCGGCAACGATCTTGCAGAAGATACAGTCGTCAGCCAACTGGGATCAACTCCATTGCTGAGGTGATGCGGCCAGCAGGGGGCACCTGCTTATTGTAATTAATCCTTGTCAAATTATTCTACAACCCTGGAAGAAATTCCTCCGGAGTACGCAGATATGACAGTCGAAATGACCTAGAAAAACTCGAAAAAGAACATCTCCTCGCCAGCGGTCGCCCCGGCCAGCAATGCGAGACTCCGAGCGTCCGTCCCGGACAGGCGCCCGGTGGCCACTGCCTGGTCGGGCCGTACGAACCCGGCATACCACTGCGCCCATGTTTGGACGCTTGCGGACAGGCTCGGGGTTTCGGCTGGCGCCAAATTTACGGCTGCCCGGCCATTTTCAAACTCGAGCCGCCAGGTGCCTGCGTTCCAGGGCGCCTGCTCATCGGTCACACCGATCACCAGCGAGCCGTTCGGCGCTCCGGGCCACGGCCGGGCCTCGATCGCGGCCTTCAGGTCGATCAGGCGGAGCATCCAGCCGGACTCCATGGTCGATTTTACGTCGTAGGTGTGGTCAACCAGGTGCCAGAGGGGCCAGGTGCGGGCCTGGCGCAGTTTGACGAACTTCACCTGGGAGTCGTGGTTGGCAATAAAGCCCCAGAGCGCCCGGTCAGCGGCAGGGTTAAGGGCGACCAGCTCACGCACTTGAAGCTTGCGGGGGGCGTCATTCGCGAACCGGTAAAGCAGGTAGCCCTCCGGCGCCGCACCCGCCGCCGGGCGGTAGACAGCGGTGTGCCAGTTGCGGCCGGGCAAGGTGGCGTATACGGCGGTGCGCCAGTGGTGCTCGGTCTCCCGAGCCACGTACCCCCGCCGCGAGGCCGCCCACCGCTGGTACACAGGGGCGATCTCCCGCCAGTCGGCCTGCCCGGGCAGGTGCCGGTCGATGACGCCGCTGTACTTGCGCAGGTGACCGAGCAACTCCACCGGGATCTCGTGGTCGATCCAGGTGCAGGCAACATCCCAGCCATAACGCCGGTAGAAGCCCTGGTGGAATGGGTAAAGGGCGGAGAGCGGGATCCCCCGCTCCTTCATCTCAATGATCAGGTGCTGCATCATGCGTCCCACATGTCCACCGCGGCGGTTCTCGGGCAGTGAGGCCACGGAGGCAATGGCCCCCATGCCGAGCCGGGCGCCTTCAAAGTGGAGCTGCCACGGGTAGTTTGCACACGCCGCCGCCATTTGACCGCCATCGGTGAACAGGGAGCGGGTATGTTCGATCTGGAACTTGCTGGCCATCCAGGGATCAAAGTCGGCCGGTTCCGTATGGAAGCAGTACTCCTGGAACTGCCGCCAGACCGGGACTTCGTCGGGGCGGATCGGCCGAAATTCCATAGGTAATCACCTCGTGAGATGTAGGACGTAAGGCGCCCCGGAAAAAGTTCCAGGGCGCCTCCCATTTTACACTGATGTAGCGTTGCGGTTCTTGTCGACATGGCGCTCCAGGGCCAGCGTGATCAGGCGGTCGCACAGCTGACTGTAGCTGATGCCTGTCGCCTCCCAGAGCTTCGGGTACATGGAAATCCGGGTAAAGCCCGGAATCGTGTTCACTTCGTTGATCAGGATGCGATTGGTCCCCTGCTCCAGGAAGAAGTCGCACCGGGCCATGCCGGCGCCGTCGATCGCCTTGAACGCGATGATCGCCTGCCGTCTGATCTCCGCCGCCAACTCTGCCGGAAGCTCCGCAGGGATGCGGCTAGCCGACTGACCGTCAAAGTACTTGTCCTTATAGTCGTAGAAATCAGCGCCGGGAATGATCTCGCCCGGCATTGATACGATCGGGTCATCATTACCCAGAACGGCGAGTTCGATCTCCCGGGCGCCCAGACCCTCTTCAACAAGGATGCGGCGGTCGAACCGGGCGGCCTCCGCCAGTGCAGCCGCAAGCTCATCGCGGTTGCGCGCCTTCGAGATCCCCACGGAGGAGCCCAGGTTGGCCGGCTTCACAAAGACCGGGTACTTGCCGAACGTCTGCTCCGCATCGTCCAGAACCGCTTCGGGCGTGGCCTCCCACTGCTTGCGCAGATAAATCTTATAGGGAGCGACAGCGAGGCCGGCTCGCTCGAAGAGCATTTTGGCGACGCCCTTGTCCATGCCCACCGATGAAGCCAGCACACCGCAGCCGACATAGGGCACGTTGGCCATCTCGAGGAGGCCCTGAATGGTGCCGTCCTCGCCGTAAGTGCCGTGCAGCACCGGGAAGAAGACGCTGGCCCCATCCGCGGGGGCCGGCAGTGGTCCCGGGCCGTCGCCCACCGGAATCAGTTCCCGGCGAGTCGGGTCGCCAAGCAGTCCCACCGGGAACCCGCCCGCTTGCTCCACGCCTTCGGCAAGCGCCTTCAGCGGGTCGCCGCTGAGCAGCCACGCGCCGGCCTTGGTAATGCCAATCGGCACCACCTCGTACTTCGCTGGATCGAGGGCGTCCATTACGTTTCTGGCAGACATCAGCGAGACCTCGTGCTCGCCGGAGCGCCCGCCAAAAATCAGGTACACCCGCGTCTTTGAACCCATGGGGCCACACCCCTTTGTGGTTAAGTGTTTATGACCGATTCGAGCGATTCGCCCGGGTATAAAACGCAGCGGGCCGCCGGATGGTTACGGACGGCTCAGCGTTTTTCACTGGTATGCGATTATCCCGCTGTTTCATGATACCTAGCGTAAAACGTGGATTGCAAGCGTTTGACGCTCGGAGGAAGAAACTAGTGCCGGAGGGCAGCGACTTATCGTGGCAAAAAGAGTATACGCATAAAGTAACCGGCTTTATGGCAGTGCGCGGCAAACCGTCCCCCCGGCAGATGCACAAGGGAGACGGCGTGGGCCCTAGCTCACGAGATGGCGCTGCATGGCCAGGGCGACGGCCTCGGTGCGGGTGCTGACGCCCAGCTTTCCGAAGATCGAGCTGAGGTGAAACTTGACCGTCGACCGGCTCACGACGAGCCGCTGTGCGATCGCCGGGTTGCTCAGCCCCGCCACCAGCAGTGCGAGCACTTCCCGCTCCCGATCGGTCAGGTCGCCGCCGGGCGAGCCGGTCCGGGTGACCACCTGGATCAGCGCCTCCGTCGCTACACGGTCCAGCGCTGCGTGGCCGGCAGCGGTGTCGCGAATCGCCTTCAGCAGTTCTGCCGGCGTTACATCTTTGAGCACATAGCCGTTCACGCCCGCCAGAAGCGCCCTTTTCACTGACGCGGTCTCGCGGCAACTGGTTAGCATCAGCACCTTCACGTCCGGACAGAGGCTGCGGATCGCCTGGCACGCGGCCACGCCGTCCATGCCGGGCATGACCAGGTCCATCAGGACAACGTCAGGCCGCACCTGGCCGCACAGCCTGATCGCCTCCACGCCATCGCCGGCCTCACCGACGAGTTCCAGGTCGCGGTATGCGAGCAACAGCGCAGCGAGCCCGCTGCGGACTACGGCGTGGTCATCGACAATGGCGACACGAATGCGGTGCTCCAGGCTCACTGTGCGTTCACCCTCTCAGCTTGCGGCCACGTGACGGTGACGGCGGTCCCGCTGCCAGGCTGGCTGACCAGGTCAAGCCCGGCGCCGACTGAAGCGGCCCGCTCGTGCATAATACTGAGCCCCAGGTGCCCCGGTGCTAGCACTGCCGGGTCGAAGCCCCGACCATTGTCGCTGATGGCGAGGTGCGCCCGATCGCCCTGCCAGCGGAGCGTTACCGATGCCCGGGTCGCCCCGGAATGCCGGGCCATGTTATTCAAGGCCTCCTGGGCAATCCGGTAAAGGGCCAGCGCCACCTCCGGCGGCAGGGGCCACTCTCCCTCAGCCGTCACGCTAACTGCCACCTGTGTCTGGCTGGAAACGACTGCACCCAGTTGCGCCAGCAATGTGCCGAGGCCACCATCATCCAGCCCGGCCGGCCGCCATACACTCAGCAGGGTGCGCACCTCCGCAAGCGCTGTCCGGGTCAGTGCACGCAACTCCTCCAGCCTGCGCCGCCCCTCTGCCGGGTCGGCCTCCCACAGCTGCGGAAGCACCTCTGCGATCATGTTCGCGGAAAAAAGCGCGGGTTTGACAGTGTCATGCAAGTCACGCGCCAGGCGCTGGCGTTCGCGCCTTTCCCCTACCTGCTCCGCCCGTGACAGCCACCCGATCGATCCCGTAGCGGTCTGCACCTTACTTGAATGAACTTTCGCTTTTGTTCCGCTCACGCTAAACACCTCTGCTCATCGAACGAGCGCATTGCCGTGACATTCTGTAGCCCATGCATATGACGGTCGAATTAGGCTAACGGTTCACGCCACTTGCGTTTGTTTGGCTACCAAAATAATAATTCACCAGTCACACCGGCCAGTCCTGCTCCTACCCATCTGGGCAGGTAGAGGACTGGCCGATTGCGCTGAAGATAACTCACCATTTGCCTGAAGTCCGTTGGGTGTTTTTTCGGTACAGTCAGGCTATCCGTATAGACTCGCGACCACCTGCTTTCGCGCACGGTGCATGAAAGCAACGTCCCGCGGATGATCCGGACTACGGCGACTAGGTTCATGAACCGATCCGGCCCCTCTGACCTCTGTCCCGCTTGAGTCGACAGACATATATCGCAGAAGGGGGTCCCCACATGAACCTGACCCGTAAATGGTCGATCGTGACGGCCGGTGCGCTCGCACTCAGCCTAGTGCTGTCGGCGTGCGGCAAGAGCACCACCACCCCGACGCCCACCCCGGCACCCGGCACTGTCGCACCTGCTGACACAGGCAAGCCCGTGGACGGCGGCTCACTGACCTGGGCCACCGCATCCGACATCGTCACCCTGAACCCACTGTTCATCGATGACACCACGTCCCAGAACCTCGCCAACATCCTGTTCGCCGGCCTCCTCAACCTGGACACGAAGGGCAACGTCGTGGCCGATGAGGGCGCCCTCGCTGCCGAAGTGCCCACGATCAGCGCCGACGGCCTGACTTACACGATCAAGCTGAAGACCACGCCGAAGTGGTCGGACGGCCAGCCTGTCAACGCGGACGACCTGGTGTTCACCCTGAACACCTGGAAGAACCCCGATGTCGCCGCTCCCAGCATCTCCAGCTACGACAAGGTGGACACGGTCAAGAAAATCAACGACACCACCGTTGAAGTCAAGATGAAGGAAGTCTACGCTCCCTTCATTTACACGCTGACCACCGCCGTGCTGCCCGCCCATATCCTGAAGGATGTGCCGCCGAAGGACCTGCAGAAGTACAAGTACGGCACCGACCCGGCCACGTTCGTCAGCAACGGCCCGTACAAGTGGGCGAGCTGGACCCAGAAGCAGCAGCACACCCTCGAAGCTGACCCGAACTACTGGGGCCCGAAGGCGCACATCAAGACCATTGTCTACAAGATGTACGCGGACCAGAACACCGAGCTCCAGGCGCTCGTCAAGGGTGAGGTCGACCTGGTGGAGGCAATCCCGATCGCCTCGCTCGACGCTGCTACCGGCAAGCCGGACATCAACCTGATCGAGAGCGCCGGCCCTTCGTACGACTACTTCGGCTTCAACCTGAACGCGGACAACTGGCCGGGCGGCTTCGTGCCCTTCGCCGGCAAGAAGACACGCCAGGCGCTCGCCTACGCGATCAACCGTCAGGGCATGGTCGACAGCGTGCTGAAGAAGCACGGCACCCTGCTGAACGGCCCGTTCCTCCCCGGCAGCTGGGCTGACGCCGGCACCGCCAAGAACTACGAGTTCAGTGTCGACAAGGCCAAGGCGCTGCTCGCCGAAGACGGCTGGAAGGCCGGCGCCGACGGCATCCTCGTGAAGGATGGCCACAAGTTCGAGTTCAAGCTCCAGTTCAACACCGGCAACAAGACCCGTGAGTCCGTGGGCGCCGTTATCCAGCAGAACCTGAAGGATATCGGCATCAACGTGATCCTTGAGCCGCTCGACTTCGCCGCCTGGATCAAGAACAACGTCACCCCGGGCAAGTACCAGTCCGTCCTGCTCGGTTGGGCACTCGGTGTCGATCCCGACGCCGAATCGATCTTCAGCTCGAAGTACTTCCCGCCCTCGGGCCAGAACTCCGGCTGGTACAAGAACGACAAGACCGACCAGTTCTGGGTTGACGGCTACAGGGTTACCGACCCGGCCAAGCGCAAGGCCGTTTACGGCCAGCTGGCCACGGAGATCACCGACGACCTGCCCTATGTGTTCCTGTACCAGAAGAACATCATCGAGGGTATCCGGAGCCGGGTCAAGTTCGCCGAAGGCGACAAGCCCCAGTTGACCCTCCCGTACGGTACCACCTACCACATCGATCACTGGTGGGTGACTGACGGCAAGTAACGGGTGCGAAGTGCATATGAGAAGGGGCTTCGGCCCCTTCTCTGCACTATCCCCCGTCTTGAGCGCGTACCCGGAAAGGAGACGTAGGGCGTGGCGGAATTCCTCATTCGACGAGTGCTACAAGCAGTGCTCGTACTATTCCTGGTCTCCATTGTCACGTTCGGGCTGATGCATCTGGCACCGGGCGGCCCGATTCAGATGAACATCGCCCCGGGTCAGTCCCCGGCCGCGATTCAGCAGCAGATTCACAACCTCGGCCTTGACAAGCCGGTGCCCGTTCAGTACTACGAGTGGCTCGGACGGCTCGCCCATGGCGACTTCGGCACAACGTTCAAGGCCCCCATCCCTGTGAGCGCTCTCCTGTGGCCCGCCCTGAAGAATACGCTAATCCTGATGACCACCTCCTGGCTGATCACCCTGGCGATCGCCATTCCCTGGGGCATCTACAATAGCACGCGGCAGTACGGCCTCTCCGACAACACTGCGGCCCTCATTGGCTACGCAGGGTTCGCGATGCCGGCCTTCTGGTTCGGCATCATCATGCAGGTCACCTTCTCCCTGAAGCTAGACCTGTTACCGCTGTCGGATATGTACTCCCGTGGCCAGGAAGGCAATATCATCAGCCTAATTCAACACATGATCCTGCCCGTTACAGTACTAGTCGTGATCGGCCTCGCCGGCTACCTGCGCTACGCTCGGGCCAGTATGCTCGACGTCCTTGGTCAGGACTACGTCCGCACCGCGCGCGCCAAGGGTGTGTCCGAACGCAAAGTGCTCTTCAAGCACGCGCTGCGCAATGCCCTGATTCCGATTATCACGATTCTCGGCCTGGACCTGCCGGGTATCGTGGCTGGTGCCACGCTGACAGAAACGGTCTTCAACTGGCCGGGCATGGGCCGCCTTTTCGTCGACATGGCCTTCGCCCGTGAGTACTCAGTGCTCATGGCCATCACGATCATGATCACGGTGGTCGTGATCGCCGGAAACCTGCTGGCTGACTTCCTTTATGCCCTTGTGGATCCGCGGGTCCAAGTGGGCGCACGGGGAGGTGACGTCTGATGGCCAGCCCGGAACAGAGCGGCGTCACGCAAATGGCCAAGGATATGGCCACCGAATTCTCCAGCACACCGGAGAGCATCTGGACCCAGGCATGGAAGCGTTTCCGCAGCAACTGGCTCGCCATGGGCGGTCTTGTCGTACTCACGGCGTTCATCCTGATCGCCATTTTCGCCAAACAGATCGCCCCGTTCAACCCTGCCAAGATCGATCTGCTCAACGCCGACGCCCCCCCCGGCGCCGGACACATCCTGGGGACCGACCTGATCGGCCGCGACGTGCTCAGCCGGCTGATTTTCGGCAGCCAGGTGTCACTGCTAGTCGGCTTCCTGGTAGCGGCGGGCGCCGTTCTGCTCGGCACGATCATCGGCGCCATCGCCGGCTACTTCGGCGGCTGGATTGACACCGTGCTGATGCGGTTCATTGACGTGATGCTCTCCTTCCCCTCCCTGTTTCTGAACATCCTGGTCCTGTCGATCTTCGGGAGCAACTTCCTCTACCTGATTCTGATCCTGGTCTTCACCGGCTGGATGGGTGTCGCCCGCCTTGTGCGCGGCTCCTTCCTCCAGTTGCGGGAGATGCAGTACGTGGAAGCCGCCAAGGCGATCGGCGTTTCGCACTGGGAGATCATGTTCAACCACCTGCTCCGCAACGCGACCGCCCCGATCATCGTCACGGCGACCCTCGGCGTCGGCGGCGCCATTTTGAACGAGTCTGGGCTCTCGTTTCTGGGCCTGGGCGTTCAGCCGCCCGCCACCAGCTGGGGCCAGATGCTCTTCAACGCGCATGAATACATGCTGAGCAATCCCGTGCTGGCGGTTTACCCCGGCGCCTGCATCTTCCTGACTTGCTTGGCTGTGAACTTCATTGGCGACGGCATTCGCGACGCCTTTGACCCACGGCAGAAGACTCGCATTCCAAAGGGGAGGATTGCAGCATGGCGCGCCCGCTACTCGAAATCAAGAGCCTGACCACCGGGTTCTTTACCAAAAACGGCGTCGTTGTAGCTGTAGACGACATCTCCTTCAGCCTGAACGAAGGCGAGACCGTCGTCGTGGTCGGCGAGTCCGGCAGCGGCAAGAGCGTCACCTCGCTCGCCGTCATGCGGCTGGTGGACTACGACAATGGTGCCATTCTCGATGGCGAGGTACTCTTCCAGGGGCGGAACCTCGCGAGCCTGAGCCAGGAAGAGATGCGCAAGGTCCGCGGCGGCCAGATCGGCATGATCTTCCAGGAGCCGATGACCGCGCTGAACCCCGTATTCACGGTTGGGCACCAGATCGCCGAGGCCGTCATGCTCCACGAGGGCAAGACCAAGGAAGGGGCGATGAAGCGGGCCGAGGAGATGCTGAAGCTTGTCGGCATTCCCGAGCCCGCCACCCGGGCCCAGCAGTACCCGCATGAGTTTTCGGGCGGTATGCGGCAGCGTGCCATGATCGCCATGGCCCTCGCCTGCAACCCCCGCCTGCTGATCGCCGACGAGCCCACCACGGCGCTCGATGTCACAATTCAGGCGCAGATTCTCGACCTGCTGCGGGTGCTGAAGAAAGAGTTCAACATGTCGATCATGCTGATCACCCACGACATGGGGGTTGCGGCCGAAATGGCCGACCACATCGTTGTTATGTACGCCGGCAAGGTCGTGGAGTACGGCACGGTCTTCCAGGTGTTCGACCAGCCGCATCATCCCTACACGGTCGGCCTGCTCGCATCGATCCCCGGCCTGGAGGGCAACCGCGGCGGGCACCTGCACACGATCAAGGGGAGCATTCCCAGCATTACGAACATGCCGCCCGGCTGCCGGTTCCACCCCCGCTGTCCCTACGCGACCGACAAGTGCCACCAGGAAGAGCCGCCGCTGCGCAGTTTTGATGGGCAGCTGTCCGCTTGCTGGCATACCGAGGAAGTCGTGGCCGACAACGGCGCTGCCGGTAAGCAGGGTGAGGGGAAGAAGGTGACACCGGCATGAGCGCGGTACAGGAGAACAACGGGCAGCGGACGGTCAAGTCGACTGATAAGCTGGTCGAAGTCAAGCACATCAAAAAGTACTTTCCGATTCGGAAGGGCCTGCTCAATACCGTCGTCGGCAACGTGAAGGCGGTCGACAACGTCTCCTTTGATATTTACAAGGGCGAAACGTTGGGCCTGGTCGGCGAATCCGGCTGCGGTAAGTCCACGCTCGGTCGGGTGGTGCTGCGGCTGCAAGAGCCGACCGACGGCCATGTGCTCTTTGAGGGCCGTGACCTCACGCGCATGGGTGGTCCGGAGCTGCGCGCCGCCCACCGTGACATGCAGATCATCTTCCAGGATCCGTTCGGCTCCCTGAACCCACGCTTCACCGTGGGCGACATCATCGCCGAGCCCCTGCGGGTGCATGGCGTGGCTGACAAGGCGCAGCGGGACACCCGGGTGGCCGAACTGATGCAGCAGGTGGGTCTGAACGCCTCCTGGCGGAACCGGTTCCCGCATGAGTTCTCAGGCGGCCAGCGGCAACGCATCGGCATCGCCCGTTCGATCTCCCTGAACCCGAAGTTCATCGTGGCGGACGAGGCGGTCTCGGCGCTGGATGTATCGGTGCAGTC
>JAQBPS010000068.1 GCA_028287415.1 Bacillota bacterium
ACGCCGGGCGCTGTCTGGCTCCCGATCCCATTGCCGGACGGACGGCAGGGCTGGGCACAGGTGCATCTGCGCGACGATTCGGAGGGCGCGGCCCGAGCCCGCACGCCCGGAGCGGCCGCCCATGTACGCATCTGGTGGGACACGCCGGAACTCGGTCAGCTGCAAGTGGCCCTGGACAGCGGTGGTGGCGCTCTGGCGGCCATTTTCACGGTGCCGGGTGCCGAGAGCCGCTCGCAGCTCGAAAAGGCCCTCCCGGCCCTGCAGCAGCGCCTGGCGACCACCGGCTTTCCTGAGGTCCGGGTCGGCTGCCGCCCACCTCGCCCGGGTGAAACGGTCGGGCCCGCGCCCGCCGCCGGGTCCAGCCACATCGACCAGCGAGTGTGAGGTGACAGAGCATGGCTGCTGAAAAGCGCCGCGTTCGGAAGGCCGCGATCGCCCTGGGCTACGACCCCGAGAAGGACGGTGCCCCGAAGGTGCTCGCAGCCGGTCAGGGTGACGTGGCTGAGGCCTTGCTCCGCATCGCACAGGAGCATGGCGTGCCGGTGCACACGGACCACCCGCTGGCGAGCGCTTTGATCAAGCTCGACGTGGGTACTTATCTGCCGCCCGAACTTTACGCCGCTGTGGCCGAGGTGCTTGCCTTCCTCTGGCGGCTGGAGCAAGAAAAGGGTGCGAACGGTTCAAGGGAAGGGGCTGGGCCGTGATTGCGGGCATTGGCGTCGATATCATCGAGGTGGCACGGATCGCCAGGGCCCTGGGGCGGCGCCCGGCGCGCTTCCTGGAGCGGCTGTTCTCCCCGGGCGAAATCGCAGACTGCGGCACTGGCGAATCGGAACATCGTTCCCGCCGCCTTGCGGCCCGCTTTGCGGCCAAGGAGGCGGCGCTCAAGGCCCTGGGTATTGGGCTCCGGGAAGTGAAATGGACCGATGTTGAGGTGGTCAAGGACCCGCTTGGCAAGCCCTTGCTGCGGCTCTCCGGACGCCTCGCTGAGATTGCCGCCCAACAGGGCGTTTCCGAGTTCCATGTCTCGCTTTCGCATTGCAAAGAGTACGCAGTGGCACAGGTGGTGGCGGTACGATGAAGGTAGTATCCAATGATCAGATGCGGGCGATCGAGAACCGCGTTTTCGACAACTATGGGCTTTCGCCTCAGATTGTGATGGAGATCGCCGGCCGCCAGGTGGCGGTGATCGCCCGCCGGCTGCAGGCGCAGCACCCCGGCACGGTGGTGGTCGTCTGCGGCAAGGGCAACAACGGCGGCGACGGCCTGGTCGCCGCCCGCTGGCTCCGCCAATGGGGTGTGGATGTACAGGCCGTCGTCTGGTCCTCCTTTGAGGATCTGCCGGCAGACGCCGCCGCGGCGCTGCACGCCGCCCGCATGGCCGGGGTGCCGATCCTGCTGCCCGCCCAGGCGCGGGAGGCCCTCCAGATCGCAGGGCTGATCATTGATGCGGTGCTGGGCACCGGTGTCGTCGGCTCCGCCCGCGGCCTGGCCGCCGAGGCGATCAAGCTGATCAACCAGGCCGAGCGCCCGGTACTCGCTGTCGACATGCCCTCCGGCGTCTCCACCGACACCGGCCGGGCGGAAGGTTCCGCCGTCGAGGCGGACTACACCGTCACCTTTGGCCTGCCCAAGCTGGGCCTTTTCCAGTTCCCGGCGGCCGACCTGGCGGGCAAGGTGACCGTTGTCGACGTTGGTCTGGCGCCCAGGGCGATCGAGGCCGAGGGGATTGCGGTGGAACTGACCAGCCCGAAGGAGGTCAAGTCCTGGCTGCCGGAGTACTCCCGCAATGCGCATAAGGGCACGCGGGGCAAGGTGCTCGTGGCCGCCGGCTCCCGGGGGATGACCGGTGCTGCGGCCCTGGCGGGTGAGGCCGCACTGCGGACGGGGGCCGGCCTGGTGACGGTCGCGGCCCCGGCCTCGTCTCAGCCCGTGGTGGCGGCACTTCGCCCCGAGTTCATGACCCTTCCGTTCCCCGAGTCCGAGCGCGGCGGTTTTGCCCTGGCTGCGGCAGAGCCTTTCCTGGAGCGGGCCGCCCGGGCCGACGCCCTCGCCGTGGGCCCCGGCCTCGGCGTGGATCCTGAGGCCCAGGCGTTCGTCCGCAAGGTGGTCGCGGCTTCGCCGGCGCCCCTGGTGCTTGATGCGGACGCCCTCAAGGCGTTCTCCGGGCGGCTTGAATTGCTGGCCGATGCGCCTGTGCCGCTCATTCTCACGCCCCACGCCGGCGAAATGGCGCACCTGCTCGGGCTGAGTGTCGAGGCCGTCCAGTCCGACCGGCTGGGCGCCGTGCGTAAGGCTGCGGAGCTGACGAAGGCCGTGGTGCTCCTGAAGGGCGCCTACACCCTCGTCGCCGAACCCGGCGGCGCAGTGTGGATCAATCCCACCGGCAACCGGGCCCTCGGCACCGGCGGCTCCGGCGATGTGCTCACGGGCATCATCGCAGGGCTGCTGGCGCAGGGGATGGGCGCGCCTGAGGCCGCCACGGTGGGCGCTTATATGCACGGCCTCGCCGGTGACCGGCTGGCCGAACGCATGGGGAGCGACGGCGTCCTCGCGGGCGACCTCGCCCGTGAGCTGCCCCTTGTCCAGCATGATCTGCGGTTGGGCTTGAGCGATTTGTGGGAAACATTCCAGGGCTAATCTTTTTGGGCCTTTGTTTGCTAGCGCACGGCTGGTCACGGACAACCCGCTCGCTGCCCATGATACTCCGCTACGGGCAGAGCCGAAGGAAAAGCCGCATCGTTTCCGTCAAGCGGAAATTACCTGACTCGGAAACGGTGGGGGTTTGACGAGGCGGCAGTAAACTGTGCCCTTCAGCGGCGCCGATTTCGGAACCGCGGTTGAGGGACCGCCT
>JAQBPS010000680.1 GCA_028287415.1 Bacillota bacterium
TGAGCGTTTATATGGCCACGGATTTCACTGATTCCACAGATTTAGAAACCAACACAGATTGGAACATAAAAAATATATTTCCTTTGTATCCGTGTTTGCTTTGAAAATCTGTGTAACCCGTGAAATCTGTGGCCATAAAATTGCTCCGCGAAACACCACTGTCGGGACTGGGGCTTTTCATATTGACGCGGAGTTGAGCGTTTATATGGCCACGGATTTCACTGATTACACGGATTTGGAAACCAACACAGATCGAAACATAAAAATATATTTCCCTGGTATCCGTGTTTACTCTTAAAACCCGTGCAATCCGTGTAATCCGTGGCCATAAAATTGTTCCAATCTGCGTGTGTCTAAATCCGCGACCTCCGCAAATCCGCGTCAATGAATGCCCGCACTTTACTTCTGAAACACCATCAACCGCCCGTCCTCACGGATCGCAATCAAATTCTTAGGATTACGGCTATCCTCCAGGTCGGCGAGGATCTCCTCGATCATCTCGTCCTGGGCGATCATCTCATCCTCGCCTGAGAAATCGATCGCCTCAGAGACGAGCCGCCCGGCGAAGCGCTCCCGAATCAGCTCGATGATCACGTAGACTTCCTCGGGGGATAGCGTACGGGCATCACGGGTGATGGCGATCGACGTGAGGCCGCCGTAGCTCTCCTGCGCCACTTCAACCGTGGCTGCGGGCCGCTGCTCAAGCAGGTGGTAGACCTCCAGCGTGTCGGTCAGCGCCTGCTCCAGCCTGGCGAAATCCTCCGCAGGCAGCTCCCCGTGGATCAGCAGGCTCATGCGAATCGTCTGCTGCCGGGGCTCATATTTGACTGTGCCGACCTCGGGATAGCGGACCAGCATGCTGATTAGCAGGCTGACACTGCGAGACATGCGCTCGTCCCGTTTACGGTGGCCCAATCATTTCACCTTCTTTCCAAAAAACAGCGCCGGCGAGCAGTGCCCGCCGGCTGCCGCTTATGTCATTTAGACGCTGGCAGGGGCCCGGAAGGTTCGCAGCCCGCCTACCGGGCGTATTCGACCGCCCGGGTCTCCCGCACCACGACCACCTTGATCTGCCCGGGATATTCGAGTTCTTCCTCGATCCGCTTGGCGATCTCCTTGGTCATCTTCATGGCCGCGTAGTCGTCAACCTTCTCAGGCTTGACCATGATGCGAATCTCACGACCGGCCTGGATGGCGAAGGACTTCTCCACGCCCTCGAAGCCGTCAGCAAGCGTCTCCAGCTTCTCGAGGCGCTTGATGTACGTCTCCAACGTTTCACGCCGGGCGCCCGGCCGAGCCGCCGAAATGGCGTCCGACGCGGTGACCAGCACCGCCTCCACGCTGTGGGGCTCCACGTCGCCGTGGTGGCACTCCATGCCGTGGATTACCTCGCCGGACTCCTTGTAGCGCTTCAACAAATTTACGCCGATCTGGACGTGGGGGCCCTCGATTTCGTGGTCGACAGCCTTGCCAATGTCATGCAGCAGACCCGCGCGCTTGGACACCTCGACGTTAACGCCCAGCTCTGCCGCCATAACGCCAGCCAGGTGGGCCACTTCGACCGAGTGCTTGAGCACGTTCTGGCCGTACGACGTGCGGAACCGCAGCCGCCCCAGCAGCTTGATCAGCTCCGGGTGCAGGTTGTGGATGCCCAGCTCGAAGCAGGCGGCCTCGCCCTCCTCACGGATGCGGGTTTCCACCTCGCGCTGTGCCTTCTCGACCATTTCTTCGATGCGGGCCGGGTGGATCCGGCCGTCAGCGATCAGCTTCTGGAGGGCGATCTTCGCCACCTCACGGCGGACGGGATCGAACCCGGAGAGCACAACGGCTTCAGGCGTGTCATCAATAATCAGATCGATGCCTGTCAGCGTTTCGAGTGTCCGGATGTTCCGGCCCTCGCGGCCGATGATCCGGCCCTTCATTTCGTCCGTGGGCAGCTGGACGACGGAGACGGTCAGCTCGGAGGAATGGTCCGCCGCCACCCGCTGGATGGCGATGCCCACGATCTCCCGGGCCTTCTTCTCCGCGCTCTCCTTGGCCTCGGACTCGATCTCGCGCATCATTCGAGCGGCATCCCCACGCGCGTCCTGTTCCACCTGCTCGAGGAAGATCTTGCGGGCCTCCTCGGTGGTCAGGCCGGAAATGCGCTCCAACTCGGCCAGCTGCTTGTCGAGCAACTCCTGTGCAGACTGGTGCTGCTGGTCGAGTTCCCGCTCCTTACGGGCGAGGTTCTCTTCCTTCCGCTCGAGCCCCTCCACCTTGCGGTCGAGGGATTCTTCCTTCTGGACCAGGCGCCGCTCCAGGCGCTGGGTCTCGTTACGGCGCTCCTTGGTCTCCCGCTCAAAGTCGGCGCGGAGCCGGTGAACCTCTTCCTTGGCCTCGAGCACAGATTCCTTCTTCTTAGCCTCAGCCTCTCGCATCGCCTCGTCAATCACATTGCGGGCACGCGCCTCGGCTGAGTTCAGCTTCTTTTCGGCTTGGTTCTGGTAATACCGGTACCCGGCGAACGCGCCGCCGGCACCGCCGACGATCAACCCAAGAATCAGCAAAACAACATTGAGAATCGGTTTCACCTCCTGTTCCTAGAACCTGTGTCACATGTCAATCGCAAATAAAAGGAAAGAACGAACCGATTCGGTCCGTTCTGTTGTGCCACAAGCAATACGCCAAGCAGAACCTCGGCGTAACTGGTTGTCGACCAGGTCGGTTTTGCATATAGGAAACAGCCCTGGCGGTGAACAACAATGCCATGGGCAGGCTTTATAGCAAAAACGCGGATAAATCCCGTAAAGACCTACTGGTCAAAAAGGGGCGGTAAAACGTCCCGTTTCATTAGACAACCTTATGGCAAACAGACGGTGCGAACCTAGCTTCTATGATAGAGCCGTTCGTACTTTCTGTCAAGGTTAGGAGAATTCCGGCTTTATTGCGCAAACGCCAGGAGAAGCCATGTCTGTAGCCCCGGCGCTCCGCTGCTGCGCGCCCGCAACTCCCCGTGCCCCAGGTGATATGGGCCCAGGTCGAAATGCCAGGCCGTGTTGATCTCAAGTAACAGCCGGGCGGTCGGCCGGAACCGGGGGTTGGCATCCTTCTCCATGCCGGTGATCACCCGGATGGTGATCAGGCACTGCTCGTAGATGCGGGCCAGGCTCCGGGCCAGCGACCGGTGGAGTTCCTCCTCAAGCCCGATCGCCGCGAACTTCAGGTCCAGCCGCTCATAGAGCAGGTGCCAGTACTGATACCGGCCCTCCAGCTTCGGCGCCTCCTCAGGCAGGGCGCCGGGCGGCTGCGGCTCGACCCCCTCGCGGCCTGCGAGGCTCTCGGGGTCGAGTTCCAGCCCGTCCATCAACTGATTGAACGCGGCCGCGGAGACCTCCGTCCAGTGGCGGGCATACTGCGCCCACCGGGCGAGCGCCAGGCCATGCCGGCGCAGGGCCGCACGGTCGCCGTCAGCCGTGAGCAGCACTGACTCGACCAGCTTGACGAAGTCGGCACAGAGGTCATGCAGGTGTGCGAGATCGTACGCGGGTGCAAAGGCGAGGTCCGGGTCAACACCGGCGGCCTGTAGCCGCTGCCAGAGCACCTGCCCCAGGGTGGCCGGTGATTTCGCCCGCCCCGCCCGCGCCTCCGCATCCTCCCACCAGCTGAGTGGACCCTTCATGCTATGGCCTCCTTGACAGATAACACCGCATGAACCCCCGTGCGCACGGTCAACCTAGCGAGAGAAACGCACCGGGAGGTAGCGCCGATGAAACTGGAACCCGGCGAACGGTCGATCCTGGCTAGCTTCTCCTCCGGCCCGCAGGCCGAAACCGCTCTGCAAGCCCTGAAGCAGGCCGGGTTCGCCGATGTGCAGTTGGACCGGGTGGGCCGGTTTGGCTTCGCACCCGACGTTGACGGAGAGCAGCCGATCCTCGCGGGCAAGGAGTCGAGCCAGGCGGACGCCGTGCTCGCACCGGCCCTGCTTGACGACGACACCGCAATCCTCATGGCCGCCACGCCGGAAGCGAGCGGACTGGCGGGGGACATCGCCGATCGCGAGCTACCATTTCTGGTCACCGTTGTGACCGGGGAGGGCCGGCTACAGGCTGCGATGGCTCTGATTCATAAGCACGGGGGAAGGGCCTAGCCCTTCCCCCGCCGCTTCGCAACCCATGTGCGCCCCCACTTCCAGTACAGCACGAACGCCGCAACGGGCACAAGGATCCAGAGCAGGTACTCGAACTGCTTGAACAGGTAGGCCAGCCTGCCGCCGCCGTAGCCAAGCCCAAGTGCAACGCTAATGTAGAGCCCGTAGCCGGCCAGCGAATAGAGCAGGTATTTGCCGAACGGCATGGCGGCCACCCCCGCCGGATAGCCGCAGAGATTGCGGACAAACGGGACCATACGGCCGACGAAGACCGCCCGGTGCCCGTATTTGGCGAACCACTCATCCACCTTGGCCAGGTGCTGAGGAGTCAGCCGGAAAACGCCCGCAATCCGCTGCATAAGTGAAGGACCCATTTTCCGACCAAGGTAATACGAAAGTGAGGAGCCGACTGCGGCACCGCCGAGGGCTGAAAGGATGGCCAGCAGTGGGTGAATCCGGGCCGTGTGCGCTGAAACAGCGCCAGCCAGCACCAGGGTCGCCTCTGTGGGCCAGGGCACCCCGGCGCTATCGAGAAAGAGAATCAGCAGCAACGCCGCGTAGCTATATTGCTGCAGAAGCATGTCAACAACGCCCAAGTGTCCCATCCCTTCGGATCAACTTTCGCCAAACCATGGAAGGAACCAGGGCAACCGATAAAGAAGCGCTTACGAACCCCAACCCAAGGAGGCGCCAATGTGTACGCTGCGCGCAGGGTCTTTGCCGGACGGGCCTCACAACATTTGGCCGAGGCGATCTGCCGCCACCTGGGCGAACCGCTGGGTCAGGCGGAGATCTTGAAGTTCAGGAACGACAACACCTTTGTCCAGATTCTCGAGAACGTGCGTGAGTGCGACGTGTTCGTCGTGCAGACCTCCTGCCCGCCGGTCGACGAGAACCTGATGGAACTGCTGATCATGATCGATGCCCTGCGCCGGGCATCGGCCAGTCGGATCACCGCCGTGCTCCCCTACTACCCTTACGTCCGCTCTGACAAGAAGGACCAGCCGCGGGTGCCGATCACGGCCCGGCTGGTCGCTGACCTGCTGACAACCGCCGGCGCCGACCGGGTGGTCACCATTGACCTGCACGCCCCCCAGATTCAGGGCTTTTTCTCGGTCCCGCTCGATCACCTGACGGCCACTCACCTCTTTTGCGACTACCTGCGGGCGAAGGGGCTCGACGCACCCGTGGCGGTAGCGACCGACTCGGGTGCGGCAAAGCGCGCCCTGGGCTTCGCCCGGGGACTTGGTGCGCCGCTGGCGATCATGGAGAAGCACCGGCTCGGCAACACCGACACGGTGGAGGTAACCGCTTTCATCGGCGATGTCCGGGGGCGTCAGGCGATTATTTTCGAGGACGAGATCGCTTCCGGCCACACGATTGTCGGTGCCGTGGACGTGCTCAGGCAGCAGGGGGCAGCGGAAATTTACGTATGCGCGCCCCATGGCCTTTTTTCCGAGGGAGCCCTGGATCGACTCGCGACGGCGGGTATTTCCGAGGTAATCACGACGGACACGGTACCCCACCGCCTGGCAGCCCTGCCAGCGTTAGTCACCGAGCTCTCTGTGGCGCCACTCCTGGGCGAGGCGATCCGCCGCATCAACACGGGGGAGTCGATCAGTGACCTGTTCCGGGGTGAGTGAAAGCCTGTCCGCCTAACGGCCGCGCGCTTAGAGCTGCTTGAGCCGCTCCCGAACCTCGTCGATCAGGAAGTTGACTGGCTCCTCCAGCTCATCAGTCTCCTCTTCTATCCGGGCGGCGAGCTCCACCACAGTGCCCTTGTGCAGGTAGACCACCAGCAGGGAGCCGTTGGGGAACTGAAAGCACCACATCGCGTGCTCCTGCTCGCCCTGGTGGGCGCTGGGGACGCCGAGCATTGCCTTGACGATCAGCCGGACGGAGCGTTCCCGGCCCTTATTCAACTCCAGCCACTCCTGGCGCCGGTATTCCAACGGTTTCGTGACCGGCAGGTGATTGCCAAAAACCTTCTTCTGTACAAACGTCTGGGTCGTGAGCAAGGGCTCGTCGACCTCCTTTGGAGCCAATATTTCGCAATGATCCAGGCCAACCTGCTTAAATCTACCGTACGTACCGGGTGGCGTCAAGGAGATGCGGGGCGTAGACCTCCCGCACGTAGGCCTGACGGAATCCAATCCGCAGATACAGCTGCTCGGCCGGGCTGCCGGGCGTGGTATCGAGGAAAAGGAAGCCGCTGCCGTCCTGCTGCCAGTCCTGAACTAGTCTGCGCATGACTGCCGTGGCCACGCCCTGGCCCCGGCTGCCAGGGTCGGTGCCGACTGCCAGAACCTGGCCCAAATCCGGCGTCTGGTGGAGAATTGCGGTGCCGGCAGGGCGCCCGCCCACGGTGGCCAGGTACCAGCGGGCGCTGGTGCCCATGGTCCGGAAGGCGTGGCGCTTCTCGTGCAGGGCGTCCGCCTCGTTGCCCCGTGCCCCGAAGGCCCGCCAGCAGATCGCATTCCAGGCCGGCAGCTCGGCGGCATCAATCTGCCGGACGACAACGCCCGGTAGCTGCCGGCGCCCGCCGAGCAGCCCGAAGAGGCCGCGGCGGACGGGGGGCGGCGTGGGGGCAGGGGCCGCTGCAACGCCCTGCCCATCCCAGACGTAGGCCGCCTGGCGAAGTACCGGCCGGAAGCCGGCCTCCGCGAGGCGTTCGGGCAGGTCGTGCGGGCGGGACAGGCTGGTTGCGGTGATGTAGGCGCCGCGACCGGCGGCCTCCGCGATCACTGCATCCACGGCGGCGTCCGGACCATCCAGGAACATGACCATCTCGCCGCCTGGCTCGACGATCAGCGATGCCGGCCCCATGGACGCCTCACGCGCCCCGAACCAGAGCTGGCGGATCAACAGGATGGCACGCTCCATGATCATGCTCTGCTGCCACTCGTCATCGCCTGACTGGCAAAACGCTGACTCGAACTGCATGGCATCACCCCCGGGCGGCGATGTGAAATCGGGACGGTTGAAACAGGCCATCTCCGGGTCGGAGATGGCCTGTTGATCACAACTAACGAACTGCCATCTCCGTGACGGGGTCGAACAGATGCAGCTTCTCGGGGTGCAGGGCGATCGTGATGTTATCGTTCGCCTTGAACCGGAGGCCCGGCTCGACACGGGCGGTCACCTGGTTGTCGCCGGCCGACAGGTAGAGGAAGATTTCCGAGCCGAGCGGCTCGACGACCTCGATGCGGGTCGGCACGAGGGCGCCTGCGTGACTGGCCACAAATGCGGGGTCGGCCTCGACGTCCTCAGGGCGGATGCCCAGGATCATCGGCTTGCCGGCATAAGGCTTTGCCGCTGCGGCGAGGGCGGGCGGCAGGTTGACGGTGAAGCCGGCGCCCTCGAAGGTGGCGGCGTCAGTGCCGATCTGGCCCTTCAGGAAATTCATGGCCGGGGAGCCGATAAAGCCCGCTACGAAGACGTTGGCGGGGCGGTCGTACAGTTCCTGCGGCGGCGCCACCTGCTGGGCGATGCCATCTTTCATGACGACGATGCGGTCGCCCATGGTCATCGCCTCGACCTGGTCGTGCGTGACGTAGATGGTGGTCGTCTGGAGGCGCTGGTGCAGCTTGGAGAGCTCGGTGCGCATCTGCACACGGAGCTTGGCGTCCAGGTTGGAGAGGGGCTCGTCCATGAGGAAGACGGCCGGATCACGCACGATCGCACGCCCGAGGGCGACACGCTGGCGCTGGCCGCCGGAGAGCTCCTTGGGCTTGCGGCCGAGCAGCTGGCTGAGACCCAGAATCTCTCCGGCTTGCTTGACGCGCTTGTCTATGTCTGCCTTGGAGAACTTTCGCAGCTTCAGGCCAAAAGCCATGTTCTCGTACACATTCATGTGCGGGTACAGCGCGTAGTTCTGGAAAACCATTGCGATGTCCCGGTCCTTCGGGGCCACATGGTTGACAAGCTTCTCACCGATGAAGACCTCACCGTCGGAAATCTCCTCGAGACCGGCGATCATACGGAGGGTCGTAGACTTACCGCAACCGGAAGGACCGACGAAGACGATAAACTCCTTGTCGGCAATTTCCAGGTTGAAATCCTTGACCACCTTGACGTCACCGTAGTTCTTGAATACATGACGAAGACTGACTTTAGCCACTGCGAATGTCCTCCCTTGGCCCTTTAAGCCCTGGTGTATTCGAGACGGGGCGGTCCCGTCCCACTATCGAACGCGTGCGGCGAG
>JAQBPS010000094.1 GCA_028287415.1 Bacillota bacterium
CTCAATGCCGATGAAGAGGCCCTTCGCGCGCAAGTCGCCGATATAGGGGGTCCGCTCCTGAAGATCGCGAAGCTTAGCCAGCATGTACGCACCGACAGCGGCAGACTTCTCGGGGAGGTTCTCCCGCTCCATGATCTTCACGTTTGCCATACCGGCTGCGCAGGCCGCCGGATGTCCACCGAAGGTGTTCACCTGCACAGCGTGCCGCATCTCGCCGACCTCGCCCTTGAAGGCCTGGAAAATCCGGTCGGAGACGAAGGTGGCGGCTAATGGCAGGTAGCCGCTGGAGATGCCCTTGGCCACCGCCATGATGTCCGGCTTGATCCCCCAGTGCTGGTGGGCGAACCACTTGCCGGTACGGCCAAAACCGTTGATCACCTCGTCAACGATCAGCAGCACGTTGTGCTTCCGGCAGATCGCCTCGACCATGGGCATGTACTCATCAGGGGGAACGATGATACCCAGGGAACTCTGAATCGGCTCCATCACGATCGCGGCGACCGTCTCCGCACCTTCGGCCTCGATGACGTACTCGATCTGCTTCGCACAGGTCATCCCACAGGTGCCCGGCTCCTGCCCGAACGGGCAGCGGTAGCAGTACGGCGGCTGCACATGGATGAAGCCCTCCGAGATCGGTTCGTACTTGGCCTTCCGATCTGGTATGGCGCCGGCGCCGAGGGTGGCCATGGTGGTGCCGTGATAGGAATAGTAGCGGCCGATGATTTTGTACTTGCCGGGGTTGCCCGTTTGCTTGTGATACTGCCGGGCTAACTTGAAAGCGGCCTCGTTCGCCTCGGAGCCGGAGTTGACGAAGTAGATGTGGCGTAAATCCTCGTTGACCAGGGTTGACAGGTACTCGGCAAATTCGGCCGCGGGCACGTTCGCCTGGGTGTGTGGGTAGTAGGCAAGCTTCAGCATCTGCTGGTAGACGGCCTCAGCGATCTCCTTGCGGCCGTAGCCCACGTTGACGCACCAGAGGCCGGCCATGCCGTCGATGATCTCGTGGCCCTCCGCATCTGTAATGCAGGCACCCTCCGCCCCGGTGATCAGCAGGGGGGGCTTCTGCTCAAGGGCCTGGTGCTGAGCCATCGGGTGCCAGACATGATCGAGGTCATGCTTGAGGATGGTTTTCTGATCGATCGGAGTTGCAGCCATTGCGATCGGCTCCCTTTCTATCGGTGTTTACGGCTCCACGCCACCAGGGACAACATTTCAAACGCGACGTTTGCAGCGGCCAGGGCCGTCACCTGTCCAGGGCTGTCGTAGCTGGGGAGCACCTCCACCACGTCGAAGCCGACGAAGTTGAGTCCCTTCAAGGCACGCACACACTGGAGCGCCTCCCACGTCGTCGGGCCCCCCACCTCCGGCGTACCCGTTCCGGGCGCATAGGCGGGGTCGATGAAGTCGATGTCAAACGTAAGGAAGCAGGGACCGGTGCCGGCCTGTTCCCGCACCATCTTCAGGACATGGGCGAAGCCAAGCTCGCGGACTTCGTCCATGGTGAAGACCTGGAAACCGAAGTCGCGTCCCATCTGAATATCCTCGGGGCCATATACCGAGCCCCGCAGGCCCACCTCGCTGGAGCGCTTTACATCGATCAGCCCTTCCTCCAGGGCTCGCCGGAAGGGGGTGCCGTGGGTATACTTCTGGCCCCAGTACTGATCCCAAAGGTCGTTATGGGAATCGAAGTGGATCAGGGCGACCGGGCCATGTCGCAATGCCATCGCCCGCAGGTGCGCCAGGCTGATGGAGTGGTCACCCCCCAGGAGGATCGGGATGACGCCTGCATTCAGGACCGGCATCAGCCCCTCCACCATCTGGTCGTAAGCGGCTTCAATGAAACCCGGCACAACCGGCAGGTCGCCGTAGTCAATCGCCGAGATGTAATCATAGACGTTGACATCCAGACTGGGGTTATAGGGCCGAAGCAGCGCCGAGGCCTCCCGGATGTGGGCAGGCCCGAAGCGGCAGCCAACCCGGTAGGTCCCGCCCGTGTCGAAGGGGGAGCCGATAACGGCCACGTCTACGTCGGTCAGGTCGGTTACATGCGGGAGGCGGGCAAACGTCCGGATGCCTGAGAACCTGGGCAGCATCATCGCATCGGTCGGCTGGTAACGCGGCACAGTTTCGCTCCCCCTTCTATTCGGGTGCTTCGGTGGTGCCTACGGCCGTCTGGAGCCGCTGCTGCCGCTGCACCATCCAGTTCGAAAACAGGAGCAGGATCACGGAAAGGGCGATCAGGAGGGTAGAGACGGCCGCGTTGGTGGGATCCACGTCCTGGCGAATGCCGTCCCACATCTGCTTGGGCAGGGTGATCGCCGTCGACCCGGCGATGAAGAGCGTCACGACGACCTCGTCAAAGCTGGCGATGAAGGCGAAGATGGCGCCCGACAGCACGCCGGGCTGGATGATCGGCAGGGTGACCCGAAAGAACGTGCGGATCGGCCCTGCGCCCATGACGGCGGCCGCATGCTCCAGCGAGCGGTCAAACCCGCGCAGGGCGGCCGTCACCGCCGTGACGACAAACGGGATCGCCAGCACCGTGTGGGCCAGGATCAACCCGAACTTGCTGCCGATGAGGTGCAGATCGACATAGACCCCGTAGACGGCAATCGCAATGATGATGATCGGCATGATCATCGGCGCCATGATCATGGCGTTGATCAGCGTCTTGCCGCGGAAGTTGTACCGGACCAGCGCCAGGGAGGCAAGCGTGCCGAGAATGGTGGCCAGGAGGGTTGTCGCAAGGGCGACCTGGATGCTGGTCAACGTCGCGTCGGTCCATTGCGTCACATGGAAGTAGCGCTCATACCACTGCAGTGACCAGCCAGGCGGCGGAAAGGTCATGTATTTGGCCGAGCTGAAGGAGAGCGGCACGACGATGAAGATCGGCAGGACCAGGTAGAAGAAAACGATCCCGCAGAAGAGGTACAGCAGATACCGGCTCAACGGGGTGCGCTTCACGGACGGGCCCCCTTTCTCACATGCGCTCCAGCCCAAGCACCCGCTGATAGATCACCATCACGATGACGGTGACTGCGAACAGAATGCCGGCCTGGGCCGAGGCGAAGTTCCAATTCAGCTGCTGACCGATGGTAACCGCGATCAGGCGGGACATGGTGTAATCCCGCGGCCCGCCCAGCAACTCCGGGGTAATGTAGAAGCCCAGGGCCATGATGAAGACCATCAGCGAACCGGCTGCGATGCCGGGCACGCTCAGGGGGACAAACACCCGGAGGAAGGCCGTGGCCGGGCGGGCCCCCAGGCTGGAGGCCGCTTTCAGCAGGTCGAGGTCGATGGCGGACATGCCGCTGTACAGCGGCAGAATCATGAAGGGCAGCAGCACGTGAACCATGCCGATGGTAACCCCAACCGTGTTGAACATCATCTTGATCGGTTCCTGAATCAGCCCCATCTTCTGGAGCAGCGAGTTGATGACACCCGTTTTCTGCAGGATTGCCATCCAGGCATAGGTCCGCACGAGCAGGCTCGTAAAGAACGGGAGCAGCACGAAGAGCATCAAGATACCCCGCGCCCGCGAGGAGACGGTGGCGAGCAAGTAAGCGACGGGGTACCCGAGCAGCAGGCACGCGACGGTGACGGTGAGCGCGAGCTTGAAGGTGAGGTACAGCACTTCGGGATAGGGCTGTTCCCGGAAGAACTTCAGGTAGTTCGCGAAGGTGAAGCCGG
>JAQBPS010000682.1 GCA_028287415.1 Bacillota bacterium
GTGCGGGCGCCGTAACGGCACGTCAGCTGCTCAACCTGCAGATACATCGTCGCCATCCTCCCCCCGGTTGTCAGCTATCTGCCGTCTTCAGCTTCCGGCGCAGGAGCCACAGGAAGAACGGGCCGCCGACCACGGCCATCACAAGGCCGACCGGGATCTCGGTCGCGCTCAGCAGGCTCCGGGCCAGCGTATCCGCCGCGACCAGCACCACCGCCCCCGTCAGTCCGGCGGCGGGCAGGAGGTACCGATGATCCGGCCCCGCCAGGAAGCGCACCATGTGCGGCACCACGAGCCCGACAAAGCCGATCGTCCCGCAGAACGCGACCGATGCCGCCGTCAGCAGCGACCCCGCCACCAGCACCACTTTTTTGAGATACTCCACATCGACGCCGACGCTGTGCGCCGCATCCTCGCCCATCAGCAAGGCGTTCAGCTCGCGCCCGTAAAAAATCAGCACGCCGAGCCCGACCGCCAGGTAGGGCAACAGCCAGCCGACCTTGGTCCAGCTGGCGCCGCTCAGCCCGCCCATCATCCAAAAAATGATGTTGTCCCGGGCCGACGGCGTCGTGAAGTAAAGGATCAGTGAGACCATCGACATGCTGAAAGAGCCGATCGCCGCCCCGGCCAGCAGCAGCCCGACCGCCGGCACCCGGGAGCCCACCGCTGCGAGGCGGTACACGAGGATCACCGCCAGCAGCCCGCCGCCAAACGCGAATAGCGGCACCGGCCCGACGAAACTGATGTGCAGGCGCTGCATGAAGGCGATGGCGATCGCCCCGCCCAGCGCCGCACCAGCGGAAACGCCGAGTACATAAGGGTCAGCCAGCGGGTTCTTGAACAGCCCCTGGTAGGCGCCCCCGCCAACCGACAGCGCCATGCCGGCCAGGGCGGCCATGATGACGCGCGGCAGGCGGATGTCCCACATGATCACGCCGTGGCTCTCGGGCCAGGTCGGCGTGATCGTCAGCCCGGGCAACCGGGAAAGCAGGATGCGGACCACCTCCATGGGCGGGATCCGCACCGCACCGATGCCGCCAGCGAGGACCAGGGTAACGAGCAGGGCAGCAAAGCTGATCAGAATAACCCGTCGGCCCCGGGCGGCTCGCATGGCGTCACCTCCTGTTCGCTTACTTCAGCTCGGGATGCAGAGTCTCGAAGAACCACTTCAGGCCCTGCACCATGCGCGGCCCCGGCCGGTTCACGATGTTCTCGTCTTGCAGGGGTACGACCTTGCCATCTTTCATGGCTTTGATGTTCGCGAATCCCTGGTTTGCCTTCGCCTTGGCGACCGCATCCGCATTGTTGGCGATGTAGATGTCGGGGTTGGCTGCGACGAGCTGCTCGGCGCCGAAGTTGGCCCAGCCCTTGACCGCTGCGCCCACGTTCTCGCCGCCCGCCGTCTTGATCATCTCATCGATGAAGGTGCCGCTGCCGGCGGTCATCAGCGGGTCGTTCCAGGTTTCATAGAAGACCTTCGGCTTGCTCGTGGCCTTGGCGGCCTTGTCCCCGATCGCCTTGATGTCGCTCTGCATCTGCGCGACCAGCTTGTCAGCCGGCTCCTGGGCGTTCAGGATCGTGCCGATGCTCTTGATGCCGCTGTAAAGCTCCGCAAAGTTCTTCGGGTCGACAACGTAGACGTTCAGTTTGTAGTCGTTGATCAGCTTGTTGCGGGCATCATCGGAGCCGCCGCCCAGCAGGATCAGGTCGGGCTTGAGGCCGACGAGCTTCTCATAGTTGGGCGGAAAGAAGCCGCCGACGGACTCGATCTGCTTCGCCTCGGCCGGGTAGTCGTCGAACTCGGACCGCCCGACCAGGGCGGACTGCTTGCCCAGAGCGAACGTGATCTCGGTGTTGGAAGGCATCACGCTGATCACCCGCTTCGGCTCGGCGGGGATCGTCACGTCACGGCCGGCGCCGTCCTTCAGGGTGATCGGGTAGGTGGTCTGCTTTGGGGTGGTCGCCTTGTCTGCGCCGGTAGCCGGGGCGGCCGTATTAGTGCCGGGGGTCGGGGCGGCCGGCGTGGTCGGGGCCGTGCTGGCGCCACCGCAGCCGGCGACCACCGCGGCGGCCACGAACAGGGAGAGAGCGGATGCCCAAATGCGACGGATCATGTAGATCGGTCCTCCTCCGGTTTTGGGACGTAGTAGTTGGGCGACGACCGCCCAGGGGCGGTCGAGCGTCAGGGCAAGCGCCGGCAGTCTTGACGGCGATACCGCCATGAGACAGCTGGTTGCCGGCCCCGCCGACTTGTGCAGGTCCCAGCCAGGCTCCGGCGGCAGGAAGTCGGCTGCAAGTCCGGCACTCGCTGCGAGGACCACCGCCTCCGCGGCGATCCCACGGGAACCGACGGGCAGCAGGTCATGGACGGATCGGTCAGCGGCGAGCCGCAGCAGCAGCGGCAGGTCGGCCAGCTCGGGGTCGTCCAGGGTAACCTCGCGCCCGACTTTCGGCCGGCCCACGGCGACGATCAGGTCACCCGCGACCGCCTGGCCGAATGGGCGCCCGGCTAACGCCAACACGGTGACGCCCAGCCCCGACTGTACAGTCGGCAGATTCTTTTCGAAGGAGCCGGTGACGGCCTCGGGCGAGAGTCCGGCCAGGATGGCCTCGTCAAGGATGCCCCGCAGGATCTCCGCGCCCGTCGGCTCCGGCTCGACGCAGCAGTTGTTGATCACGGCGAGCAGCCTACCGCCCGCAGCGATCACCTCGGCCAGCGCCACCCGGGCCGTGAACCGGCCCAGGACATAACCGGGCACGGGGACGGCGTCCATCGGCTTGGGACCGATGCCGCCCGCCGCATCGCAGGCGATCAGCAGGCGATCGCCGCCCGGCAGGTCCAACACGGTCAGATCCCGATGCCTCATAGCGCCACCCCGATTCGCACAAGTGCGGCCGCCACCATGAGGGCGATGGCAGCGTTGGCCGTGGCGCCCGCCGTCAAAGGGGCTACCGTGGCCAGGAACAGCCCCCGGCCGAGCGGGTTCGGCATCAGCGACAGCAAGGCCGGTGCGCCGATCCCGTTCGCCAGCACCATCACCGCCGCCCCGGTGGGGCGCCCGAACCTTGCGGCTGCCGCCCCGCCCGCCGCGCCGACCACCGCCATCGTCAGTGCGATCATCAGATGCAGGGGCGGCGAGAGTGGAAAGCCTGTGGCGGCAGCCGCCGCAAGATGACCGAGCGCACAGACTGCGGCACCGGCCGACCCGCCCAGCAGCAGGGCTGCCAGGAAGCCGGCGGTCGCATCAAAAGCAATCGACCAGGGACCGAGGCGGATGAACGCACCCACCACACTGAGCGCAACCAACAACCCGACCAGAACAAGCTGCTTGACGCGTTTCGCAGCCGACACCCCCAAAATAGCAAAACCCCCGGCCGGAAGGCCAGGGGAAAGGTGCAGACAAACAAGCCAGGTGTGGGCGCGCCACGCCGGTCGTCTCCCCCTTTCCTCCGAAGGTTGAGTTCGTACCGACAGGCAGGTTTCCTGACTCTCGGGTCATCGCCTCTCTCCTGGGGCCTTCCCGGCTGAAAGCCAGTGGCGCAAAAATGCGGAGAGCAGCTACCCGATTACAGTGGCGGGACCGTGCCGGATTCACACCGGCTTCCCTTTTACCTCCCGGAGTTGCCGGGAGCACCTGAACGGTTACCTTATTCTGTTGACTCTCGTAGTATAAGCCCGTCGAACTGGGATGGCAAGCACTGGGCGTGGAGTTTCTTGTAAGCGCGGGCACCGGAATTTTTAATGGCCACGGATGTCACGGATTACACCGATTTCCGATCCAAAACACGGATTACCAGACAAAATATATTTTTTGTTTCAATCTGTGTTTGCCTCTAAAATCTGTGAAACCTGTGAAATCCGTGGCCATATAAGAGACCACACAACTCCGCGGCAAATTAATGACCGAATTGTACTTATTGCCGGTTCTTATCCAGCTTCACTAACCCGGCGCGCACAGCGTACAGCGCCGCCTGGGTGCGGTCCGAAACCCCCAGCTTCTCGAAGATATGCGTGAGGTGGTTCTTGGCTGTCTTCTCACTGATGAAGAGTGCGGCGGCGATCTCCCGGTTGGAGGCGCCCTGCCCCACCAGCTTCAGCACCTCCACCTCCCGGTCCGTCAGCCCCGGGTCACCGGCGGCCCGTCCACCCGGGCGATCCTGGCCCCGCGCCACCTGCATGAGCGCCAGGCCGGCCAGCTTCGGATGCAGGTACGGCCGCCCGTCCCGCGCCGCCCGGATCGCCTCCGCCAGGTTCGACGAGTCGACATCCTTCACGAGGTAGCCGTTGGCGCCCGCCTTCAGCGCGCGCATCAGGTACTCCTGATCCTCGTGCATGGTCAGGATCAGCACGCCCACCCTGGGCATCAACTGCTTCAACCGGGCGCAGGCCTCAAGGCCGCCCCCGGGCATCGACACGTCGAGCACAACCACGTCCGGCTCCATTGCCTGCGCCTGCTCAATCGCCTCGTCGGCGCTGGCCGCCTCAGCGACCACCGTAAAATCCTTCTCCAGCTCCAGGACCTGCTTCAGTCCCTGGCGGAACAGCGTGTGGTCATCAGCGATGACAATGCGTACCGGCTGCATATGGACCCTCCTGTTACTCGCCTAGCGGGAAGATGAAGTTCAGCTTGGTGCCCTGCCCGGGGGCGCTCTGAACCTCCATGGTGCCGCCCAGAAGCTCGCAGCGCTCCCGCATCGCCACCAGGCCGAATCTGCTGCCGGCCACGCCCGGGGTCACCTTCTCCAGTGTGAACCCGGCGCCGTCGTCCTTCACCTGAAGCTTGATCTCCTTGCCGCCGGTCGTCTCGACCTTGACCCAGACCCGGCTGGCGCCCGCATGCTTGGACACGTTCGTGAGGGCCTCCTGCACAATGCGGAAGATGGCGACCTCGAACGCGGAATCGTAGCGGCGGTCATTGCCGAAGACCGAGAAGTCGGCCTCGATGCCCGTCTTCGACTGGTAGTCCTTGAGAAAGGTCCGCAGCGCCGGTACCACGCCGAGGTCGTCCAGCGTCATCGGGCGCAAGTCAAAGATGATCTTGCGCACGTCCTGGAGGCTCAGGCGCACCAGCTCCTTCAGCTGCTGGAGCTCACCCTTCACACGAGCGATGTCCGATTCGAAGAACCGCTGGCAGACGTCGATCCGGAGCACGACGCTGTTAAGCAACTGCGTCGGCCCGTCGTGAATCTCCCGGGCGAGGCGCCGCCGCTCCTCCTCCTGCGCACGAATCACGTGCAGGCCCAAAGCGCGGCTTTGCTGCGCGTTCTCCAGGTGGGAGCCCAGGGCCCGGAAGTTCTGGGCCAGGAACTGGATTGAGCGGCCGAGTTCTTCAGAAAGCTCGCGACCGTCGCCGGCCATGTCGCCGAGGCCCAAGACCTCCGCGTCCGCGGATGCCAGCTGCCGCAGCAGCCCCTGCTCGCGCTCGCGGGCGACTCGTGATTCGGCCATGCTATCGGCCAGCTGCTCGCAGCCGGCCCGCAACGCTCCGGCATCAGCGGTGCCGGAACTGATCAGCTCGTCCAGTCGCGCCTCAGCCGCCCGCTCGCGGGCAGCCAGTCCGTCAAACTCGCCCTGCTGCGCTTGTATCAGGCGCCGCAGGGATTTCGCCTCCTGGGTGAGGCGGTCGCAGGTACTCCGGGCGTTGGCGCCCAGCAGTTCCACCCGCTCCTTGCCCTGTTCCAGGCTGGCGATGATCTGCTGGACCATATCATCAATGACACCCGGACCGATATCTGGGTGCTTCACTTCGATCCTCCTCAGGGCCGCTGCCTCTTGCGGCCGCGGCTTCCCCTCGCTATGCGATCTTCTTTCCGCGCAACTATGCGAAATTCCTGCGAGAACATGTAGAAATGGGTCGATGATATGAGACTTTGGTCTACTAGTTATGTTAAGTTTCCGCGAATGTATGGGTGGCCCCCAAATCAAAGCAGCGCTCGGGCGGGTCGTCAGCCGTGCCGGGCGCGGCGTCAGCCGTACCGGGCGCTGCTTCGCGGTAGGCCTGTCACCCTGGTGTGGCAGCCTTCATACGGTGAAAGGTGAGGAGGTGAAGCCATGCGGGCGCTAATTACGGGCGCCGGAGGGCTGCTCGGGCATGCTCTTGCGCGTCACCTGGCAGAGCGGGGCGACCGGGTGTATGGCACGTTTCGCCACCCGCCTGATCACTGGCCCTTCGGTCAGGTCGTACCCCTTGAACTGGGCGCGGCCCCCGGCTTGCAGGGCATGGCTGACCAGGCGCTTGCGGTCGCCGAGCCGGACATCGTCTTCCACCTGGCGGCACTGACCAATGTCGCAGAGTGCGAGGCGGAGCCACACGCCGCGTGGAGCACGAATGTCGGCGGAACCGCTCATATGGCAAGCGCGACGCGCTGCGCAGGGAGCCGGTTCGTCTATATGAGCACAGATTCTGTCTTCGATGGCCGCAGCGGAAACTATGGCGAGGAGCATTCGCCCTCACCGATCAACTGGTACGGGTGCACCAAAGTGCGTGCGGAGGAGATTGCACAGGCGGCAGACCCCGGCGCCGTCATCGTGCGCGGCACCTTTTATGGCCTGCACCCGGACGGGCACGGCACCCTGGCGGGCATGCTGAACGCGTTGCGGGCGGGCAGGCGGCTTCGATTGAGCCCTGACGCCTATTTCTCACCGCTGCCGGCCCCGGTGCTTGCACAGCGGCTGGTCCATCTGGGCCAGAGCGGGCTGTCAGGAATTCGTCACCTGCCCGGACCGCACTGCAGCCGGTGGGCGTTCGGGATGGCTGTCGCGCAGCACTTCGGTCTGGATCCGGCTCTGGTACAGCAGGGTTCCCCGGTGGCAGTTGCGACCGCAGCAGTGCGTCCGGTCGACACCTCGCTGATTACCCACCACCCGGGCCCGTGGCCGGTCGGTGAGCTCCCGGACCACTTGGCTACGCTCACAGCCGCCGGCCCGCCACCAGGTGAAGCACCTGCCCCGGGTACGGAATGAAGTGCTCGCCCACCGGACTGAGCAGCTGGAGCATGTAGCCCCAGGGCTGCTGATCCACGCCGGTAAGTTGGCCGGAGAGGCTGGAACTGGCGAAGCGCAGGGTGATTTCCTGCCCAACCATCGCACGGAGCAGATTGACCGTGTCGCTGCTCATGGCGACTCACCTCCGCCTACTGCTTCGGTGCCCGAACGGCCTTTCCTCGGCGGCGGGTGCGTTGCAGCCTACGGCGAATCCGCCTCGATCGCGACCTGGCGCAGTGCCGCCCGGGCCATCTGCATGATCGCGGCATCCTCCATGGGCGGGTTATGCAGGCCGGCGCGCACATCGCGGTAGTACCGTTCCAGGGGCAAGCTGCGAAACAGGGACTGAGCGCCGACAATGCGCATGGCCCGGTCGACTGTCTCGAGCGCTGTGTTGACGACGAACGGTTTCGCCCCTGCTACCTGGGCCATTAGTGCGGGCCGCTGCCCGGGCTCCTCATCCCAGCGGCGGGCCAGGGTAAAGAGCAGCGTGCGTGCCGGCAGCAGCCCCAGTTCCATCTGCCCGATTTGGGCCTGGATGTGCGGCAGCTCACTGATGGCGGTGCTCAGACTGTTCGGCCGGTGACGCACGGCAAAGTTGAGTGCGAAGGTCCGGGCCGCCTCGGCGATGCCCAGGTAGACCGCAGGGATGTGCAAGTTCCAGCCAGAGCCGCCGCCGGGCGGGCCCTCGGCGGGAACGCCTTTGCCGAAGCGCTGCACGAGGCTGTCTGCCGGCACGGCCACCTCCTCCAGGACCAGGTCGTGGCTGCCAGTGCCCCGCATGCCGATGGTATCCCATGTCTCATCGATGCGCAGGCCCGGCGTCCCCCGCTCAATCAGGAACCAGCCGTTCGCCTCCGAGCCCTCAATGGCGGCGGAAACCTGGAAGTAGTGCAGGGCCGGCGCCATTGAGGTGAAATTCTTGCGCCCGTTCAGCACCCAGCCGCCGGCGGCGCCGGTGCCCCTGGCGCCCCCGGCGCGCCCCGCGTCCCCGGTGCCGGCGTTGCCCCCGGTGCCCTCGGCCCGCGCCGTGGCCTCCCGGGCGGTTGTTGTCGGGCGCCCGCCCCGGCTGGGGCTCCCCGTTTCCGGCTCGCTCACGGCCGCGTTGATCAGATGACCCTGCTCCACGGCCTCCCGGCAGACCCGGGCATAGACTGCTTCATCCCAGGGCCGCGTCTCAGCCAACTGCCCCAGCTTGAACAGATGCCAGCCGATCGCCAGGGCGGTGGAAGCATCGCCCCGGGCGAGGTAGCTCTGCGCCAGCACCATCTCGTAGACGCCGCCCCCCTCGCCCCCGTACTCCCGGGGGATCGTCAGGTTGCTGTGACCAGAGCGGTGCAAATCCGCGATATTCTCCATGGGAAAGGTGCCCGCCCGGTCGTGGGCCGGCGCCCGTTCGGCAAACCGCTGCGCCAGTTCAGTGGCGCGGCGGGCGATCGCCCGGTGGCGCTCTGTCAGGCAAAACAAATCCTGGTCGATGGCTACCGCCCCCTTTGCACTCTCCATACGATGGATTCCGCATAGCCATGCTATTCCCTTCACCAGTTGGCAGGGCAGGGAAATGCCAGGAAATAACGAACTCAAAGCATCTATCTGGATAAACAGAAGAGGAAGTGACCGCGTGCGCAGAGCGATGGCGACCGCATTGATGGGCGCCCTGTCCCTCTGTCTGTGCGCCGCCGCCCCTGCCGCTCCTGCCGCCGCCCTCCCCGCTGTCACCCCGGTGGAATGGCGGTTGATCCAGCAGGCTGCCGATGCCGACGCCAGCGGCAACGTCGGGCTCACCACTGGCCTCTGGTCGACACGGGTCGATTCGCTGCGCACCCATAATGCT
>JAQBPS010000114.1 GCA_028287415.1 Bacillota bacterium
ACATCGAGTACAGTGGTACATCAATGGCCACCCCGTTTGACGGATTGACCCCACGCCTGGTAAAACCCGCGATGCCCAGCCCCAGCCCCAGCCCCAGCCGCAGCCCCAGCCCCCAACGACCCAACCAAACAAAAACACCCCTGCGGCAGCCGCCACCGGGGTGTTCCTCATTCGCAACCAGCAAGGCCTTAACCCTGCTTCTGCTCCAACGTCAGCTTCATCGGCTCCGGATCCCCGGGGTACTCCGGCAGCGATTCCATGATCGTCTTATTGGCTTCTGCCAGGCTCTTGGCGTAAGTCCGGCCCTGATAAATTGACCCATCCGAGTATTGTACGATAAAACTATAGGCGTTCAATTTTCTACCCCCAATTTTAATATACTTTTGCCCTCATTTGGCATCATACCATAGGAGGATTTGTGTTTCTACAAACGAATGATATGTATCTAGAACCGTTCGGGTACCGAACTGAAACGCAGCTCCACTGGAGGTAGTACAGATGGGTGACGAGGAACGCTCGCAAAAAACCAAGGCGATCTCCCGACGCCGGTTCCTGGGCGTTGCAGGTGCCTTGGCCACTGCGGCCGGACTGATCCCCGGGATCCGTATCAAGCGCCGCGGCAAGCTGAGCGGCATCGCCGAAGCAGCCGAGCGCCCGCAGACCGGGCCGGCATACCGCCCGCCGGTCATGCAGACCGTGACCCTCAAGGTCAACGGCACGAGCCAGAAAATCGAAGTTGACACGCGCACGACCCTGGCGAACGCCCTGCGGGAGCATCTGCACCTGACTGGCACGCACGTGACGTGCGACCGGGGCGAGTGCGGTGCCTGCTCGGTGATCGTGAACGGGCGTGCCGTTTATTCGTGCTCGGTGCTGGCGACCCAGGTGGATGGCAAGGAGATCATGACTGTGGAAGGGCTCGCTCATGGCGAGAAGCTCGACCCGGTCCAGGAAGCCTTCATTGAGTGTGACGGCTTCCAGTGCGGCTACTGCACATCCGGGCAGATGATGACCATGAAGGCCCTGCTGATGCAGAACCCGAACCCCACCGAGGATGATGTGCGCCATGCGATTGCGGGCAACATCTGCCGGTGCGGCGCCTACCCGGGCATCATCAAGGCCGGCCTCGTCGCAGCGGCCAAGAGCAAGGGACAGGGGTGATAGGCTATGCCATTCGTTAAAACCCGTGTTGAAGTAGAAGGCCATGTAGATTTCATTCTCGTAGAGATCCCCGATAACGAAGTGCAGCCGTGGGCAAAAGATCAAAAACTTAAGATCGTAGGCCAGCGCCTTCCGCGTATTGACGGCATGCAGCGCGTCACCGGCAAGGCCGTGTACACCGCTGATATTCAGCTCCCCGGTATGGTCTGGGCCAAGATGGTGCGCTCACCGTATCCCCACGCTGAGATTGTCGATATCGACACCAGTGAGGCGGAGAAGATCCCCGGCGTCATCGCGATTATTCACCATAAGAACACGCCGGCGATCCCGTTCGAGGGCGAGAACTTCGTCTTCAACCCGGTCGTCCGCTATGTGGGCTGCGAGGTGGCGATGGTGGCCGCCGTCAACGAGCACATCGCTCGCGATGCCGCTGAGGCGATCAAGGTGACCTACAAGGTACTGCCGTTCGTCCTCGACCCGGTAAAAGGAGCGGCACCTGGTGCACCGAAGTTACGCCCGAACGCCAACAATCTGGTGAATGGCAAGCCGACGATCATCTCCCGGGGCGATATTGCCAAGGGCGAGGCCGAGTCGGATGTGGTCGTCGAGCAGACCTTCCATATGTCCGCGGCACATCATTGTTCCATGGAGCCCCACGGCAGCGTTGCGAACTGGGAGCAGGACGGCCAGCTGGTCATGTATGATTCGAGCCAGTCGGTCAACAACGTGCAGTCCGGCCTCGCGGCAGTCTTCAAGATGCCCAAGGCGAAGGTGCGGGTCGTGCGTGAGTTCGTAGGCGGCGGTTTCGGCTCGAAGACCGGTATGGAGAAGTACCATGTCATCACCGCCCTGATGGCCCAGAAGATCCGCAAGCCGGTCAAGCTGACCCTCGACCGCTCGGAAGAGATCACCACCACCGGCCACCGGCCGGAGACGGTGCAGACGATCCGCATGGGCGCAAAGAAGGACGGCACGATCACTTTCATCGACGTGAAAGCCTGGGTCGCTTCCGGCGCCTATGCCGGCCGCTTCTCGCTCAGCTCCGGCGTGCCCGCACGTGAGATGTATCAGTGCGCCAATGTCCGGACCGAGGAGTACGCGGTCTTCACCAACCACATGACCAACTCGGCCATGCGTGGCCCCGGCAACACGGAGGCCATGGGCCCGCTGGAGCTGATGGTCGACAAGCTGGCGTACAGCGTCGGCATGGATGCGCTGGACTTCCGGGCAAAGAACGATACGCCCTACGCCGACCAGATTACCAAGATCCCCTACTCCAGCAAGGGTCTCGCCAAGGCCTATGCCCTGGCTTCCAAGGAGATCGACTGGGCCGGCAAGCGCAAGCCCAAGGGCGGCGATCAGAGCGATCCCAACATCAAGCATGGCGTGGGCGTCGGCTCGCTGATCTGGGCGACCGGTGGCGGCCCGCCCTCGGCTGCGGACGTGATCGTCAGCACCGACGGCTCTGTCACCCTCTCCTCGGCCTTCAATGACCTCGGCGAGGGCGCGATGACCGCCATGGCGATGGTCACCGCTGAAGAGCTCGGCGTGCCGGTGAGCAGCGTGATCATCCGCTCCGGCGACACGGCTCTGGGCGTGTTCGACCTCGGCACCTTCGGCAGCCGCCTCACCGCGTCGCTCGCGCCGGCCGTGCGCAACGCCGCCGCCGACGCACGCAAGCAGGTGCTCGACGCCGCCGCTCAGATCCTTGCCCGGCCCGTGGATGATCTCTCTCTGGAGGACGGGATCATCAAGTCGAAGTCCGACGCGACTGTGAGCCAGCCGCTGGCAAAGCTCGCGGCCAACTTCACCCACGTCGTGGTGGGCAAGGGCTTCCGTGGCCCGAACCCGAGCGACTACCGCATCAACTCCTTCGGCGCCCAGTTCGCCGAGGTC
>JAQBPS010000119.1 GCA_028287415.1 Bacillota bacterium
GAAAGGCCATTTCAACACCTTTGTGACCGACGGCATGGTGGCGGGCGGTCCCTACATCGACCTGCTCGAACAGCAACTGGCGATGTACAAGTGGGCGGACGATGACTATGTACAGGTGCTGGCCACCGCCTGGGAGACCAAGGGCGACAACCTGGAGGTGAAGCTGCGCGACGGCGTCAAGTGGAGCGACGGCACCGCCTTCACCGCCGACGATGTCGTCACCACCTACACCATCTACCGAATGCTCAAAGATCCGATCTGGAAGTACGTCGACAAGATCGAGGCGAAGGACAAGCTGACAGTCGTCTTCCACATGGCCCGCCCGTCGACCGTCGTCCTCCGGTACGCCCTGCGGTACCCGATCCGGGCCAACTCCGTCTATGGCGACTGGGCCAGGAAGGTGAGCGACGCCGCGGCCAAAGACCCGAACTTCGAGTCGGACGCCACCAAGCAGCTCCGGCTCGACTTCGAGAAGTTCCGGCCGAAGGAGATGGTGACGACCGGTCCCTTCAAAATCGATGTGAACAGCATCACCGAAGCGCAGCTGACGCTGGTCAAGGTCCCGACGGCGTGGAACGCCAGCATCGTGCAGTTCGACAAGCTCGTGCTCTACAACGGCGAGACGCCGACCGTCACCCCGCTGGTGCTCGGCAAGCGCACCGATTACGCCACGCATGGCTTCCCGCCGGCAACGGAGAAGGAGTTTGAGTCGAAGGGCATCCGGATCATCCGCCCGCCGACTTACACCGGCCCGGGGATCTTCTTCAACTTCAAGAACGAGGCCTTCCAGAAGACCGAGGTGCGCCAGGCGATCGCTTACATCATCGACCGGGTGGAGAATGGCACAGTCGCACTGGGCAAGTCCGGCATCGCCGTGCAGCAGATGACCGGTTTCTCGGATAACCTGGTGGCTAACTGGCTCTCCCCGGAAGATATGAAGAAGTTGAACACCTACCCGCATGACGTCAAGAAGGCCGAGGAGCTGCTGACCAAGATCGGCTTCAAGAAGGGGCCGGACGGCACCTGGCTGACGGACAAGGGCGTGAAGATGGAGTATGAGCTGATGGTCCCATCTGAGTTTGCGGACTGGTCGGCTGCCGCCGAGAACGCGGCGCAGCAGCTGACCCGGTTCGGCATCAAGACGACGGTGCGGGGCGTCACGTTCGCCCAGGTGCCGGTCGATATCGATGCGGGCAAGTTCCAGATCGCCATCCAGCCGTGGGGTGCCGCCAACCCGCACCCGCACTTCTCCTACGTCAACAACCTCTTCCTCCACAACTATGTCCAGGCGAACGGTCCCGGCATGAGCTTCCAGATGAAGCAGAAGAGCGCAGCGGGCGACATCGACTTCCAGGAGCTGGTGATCGGCTCGGCCGATGGCCTGGACCAGGCGAAGCAGAAGGCGGCGGTCACGAAGGTCGCCCTGGCGTTCAACGAGCTGCTGCCGATCATCCCACTGTTTGAGCGGTACGGCAACAACGCCGCGATCTCTGACCACGTCGACGGCTGGCCGGCCGACGGCGACCCGATTCTGAAGAACGGTCTCTATGCGGACAACCCGATCGTGCTGCTGATCCAGACGGGTGTAGTGAAGCCGAAGTGAGCGCGAACGGGGGGCTGCGGCAATCGCAGCCCCCCTTCGCGTGGCGCACATCACTCGCAGCCCCCCTTCGCGTGGCGCACATCAATCAGCGTAAGCCCGGGCGGCAACCCTGTGCGGGGCGGCGGGCTCGGCCTCGGCCCCGGCCTGCTCCTCAGCGAGGACGAAATCCGGGTAAGCGAGGGCGCCCATCTCCGGCAGATCCAGGCCGGCGATCTCCTCCGCTGGCGTGACCCGCAGCCCGAACAGCTTGTCGTACCCCTTGAAGAAAAGGTAAGAGAGGCCAAAGCCCCAGACGACAATCACCCCGACATCGATTAACTGGGCGACCAGCTGGCCGGCGTTGCCATAGAAGAGGCCGGTCACGCCACCGGCGACGCCGTTCAGGCCGGCGCCATAGGTGCCGTCGGCGAAGAGGCCGAGGGCGACGATGCCCCAGATGCCGTTCACAGCGTGCACGGAGATCGCTCCGACCGGGTCGTCGATCTTCAGCTTTTTGTCGATGAATTCCAGGGAGAACACAACCAGGAGACCGGCGATACCGCCAATGACGACCGCGATCATCGGGGAGACGAAGCCGGCGGGGGCCGTGATCGCCACCAGCCCGGCGAGAGCGCCGTTGCACATCATGCCGATGTCGAACTTCCCGGACTTGGCCTTCCAGTACATCAGGGCGGCGAAACCGCCCACGGCGCCGGCCATCATGGTGTTAACCTCGACCACGGCCAGACGCAGGTCACTGCCCGCCAGGGTGGAGCCGGCGTTGAACCCGAACCAGCCGAAGAACAGGATGATGGTGCCGAGGATGCCCATCGGCAGGTCATGGCCCGCAATGGTGACCGAGGTGCCGTCCTTCTTGTACTTGCCGATGCGGGGACCGAGGACGATGGCGGCCGCCAGGGCAGCCATGCCGCCGATCGCGTGGACGACACCGGACCCGGCGAAGTCGACCACACCGTGGCCGAGACCGAGCTTGGGGCCCAGCTGGGCCAGGAAGCCGCCACCCCAAACCCAGTTGCCGAAGACGGGGTAGAGCAACATCGAGATAAAGAACGATCCGACGATAACGGCGGAGAACTTGATGCGCTCGGCCATGGCACCGGTGGGGATGGTAACGGCCGTGTCCATGAAGACCATCTGGAAGAAGAACATGGTGATGACGGCGACATCGTAGGCCTCGCCGGTCAGCAGCCAGCCCTTGGTGCCGATGATGTTCCAGCCAGAGATAGCGAGGCCGCTGCTCAGCACGTTCGTCCCGGTGAGGGTGGCCAGCGCCCCGACGTTGCCGAACATGAGCGGGAACCCGACCAGCCAGAAACCGATTGCGCCGACCAGGAAGACCATCAGGTTCATGCCCATCGTATGGGCAGCGTTCTTGGCCCGGGTGAAGCCGGTTTCCACCAGCGCGAACCCGGCCTGCATGAAGAACACCAGACTGCCTGCCACAATGACCCATACGAAGTTCAGCCCGATCGCGGTGAGCTTGTCCGCAGGCACGTTCGCGCCGGTCGGATCACCGCTGGCTAAAGCAGGAACCGCCAACCCCAGGATCAGAGCCGCAGCCAGCATCCCCATCACCCATTTCCGCATCTGCAGTCCCTCCTGCGGCCCTGTCGTGATTTGATGTTAGATTTCCTAACACCACTCAGAGCCCTGTCTGGTCACATTATCGGTGAAAGGCGGTAGAGTGGCAATGGTTCATGTCATGTTTTTCTGAATGATGTAATAAAAGCTGACATGACCAGAGCATGCAAACGCCCCGCACACTGCTTGTCAGTGTGCGGGGCGCTGTGTGATCGGAAATCCGTGCACTCCGCAAATCCGCGGCCACAAAAATGTCCCGCGTCAGGCCGCCCTGCGGCCCCGGTACCAGGTGAGTACCAAACGTACAACCAGGAAAGCGGTCAACACTGTCATCGTCCAGACGATGCCGTGAGCCAGCACCCGGTGCATCAGGCCCGGCAGTGCTTGCCCAAAGCGGTAGGCCAGCAGCATCCAGGCGGTGTTCCAGATCAGCGTGGCGGCCAGGAGGTAGATGCCGAACCGCAAAGGCGCCATACGGGCGGCGCCGGCGCTATAGATCGTGGCAGCTCGGATGAAGCCCACGAACCGGGAGAGAAAGACCGTGAGCGCACCGTAGCGCCCGAAGAACCGCTCCACGCGGCGCATGGACTCCTCCTTGATGCCCACGAGTTTCGTCACCCGGCCGAGCAGCACTTTGCCGCCCAGGTAAGCGAGCGTAAAGCCGACCAGGGAGCCAAGCACATTTCCGCACACGGCGGCGAGGATCACCCCGCTCAGCGAGGCGCCACCCTGCGCAATCACCACGGCAGCGGCCAGGAAGAGCAGCTCCGCGGGCAGCGGCAGGCCAAGCCCCTCAAGCGTCGTCGCCACCAATACCGAAGCATAGATGTGTTGCTTAAACAGTACATGCCACAACGGCAACAGCG